>JAPXTN010000001.1:0-19061 GCA_033812495.1 bacterium
TTGCGGAAGAACCAAAGATTGAAGAAGAACAGCTGTCTCTTGAAAAAACAGAAGAGCCAAAGATTGAAGAACAGATTCCTATTGCGGAAGAACAGATTCCTGTTATTGAAGAACAGATTCCTGTTGCGGAAGAACCAAAGATTGAAGAAGAACAGCTGTCTCTTGAAAAAACAGAAGAGCTTGAAATTAAAAAAGAAAAGATATTTTCCGAGCCAGAGCCAGAGCCAGAGCAAGAAGTGGAAGAAGTGACGACCGGAGAAATAAAAGAAAGAGAGACAGAAGAAAATGCTGAAGAAAAATTAAGAAAAATCACTGATCTTACTTTTGAAATAGAAGAAAACCTGAGAAAAGTTTTGGAAGAAAAGATGCCTTTTGAGGAACGAAAGCAAGAGATTGAAAGAGAAATTGAAAGAGCTAAAAAGAAATTAGAGCTTATCATTGAAAGAAAAAAAAGAGTAGAAGAGATTAAAAAACATATTGAAGACAAAGAAGCCACCGCGAATGACCCGGAAGAAAAAAGAAGACTGGAAAAAGAAAGATGGAAAATTGAAGACGAAAGGAACATGATTGAAACCGAACAGAATAAAAAAGAAGATGAAATTAAATCTTTAAAACTGCAGCTTAAAGAATGCGTTTTGGCTTTTGAAAAAATCTTAACCAAAGAAAAACAGCTGAATCTTGAGCTGGAAATGTTAAGAAGAGACAGAGAAAAAATTAATTTGAAAGAATCCCGCCAAAAATTATTTCTTGAGCTAGAAAAAGTAGGCCAGGAAGCTTTTGAAATAAAAGAGAAAATGATAGAAAACACCAAAGAAAAAGACCAGATAGAAGAAACCCTTACTGACATTTTATTAAAAGAAAAGAGTGTTGAGGAAGAAATAAAATTGCTAGAAAAAAGAGGAGGAGTGGTTATAGACAACCCTGAAGAAATCAGAAAAATAGAAGAAGAAAGAAGAGAGCTAGAAAAGAAAAGAAGGGCCGTTGAAGAAGAAAGATGGAGGACTGAAGATATTCTGGCAAAAGCTGAAAAACAAAGGACAGAATTAAGAGAAAAATATCAAGTAATATCCAATCGCGCCAAAGAAATCAAAAACGCCATTGCCGAAGCTGATGCCAAGATAGATAAACTTGAAGAAGAGGCAGCTGATTTCAACTTGGATGACTTAGAAATAAAAAGCAATGACGAAGAAACAGAGCCAGAAATTTAAAATAATAAGAAGAATTATAATATTAGCCGTAGTGGCGATCATCGGCTACTTTATTTTTAACTATTTATGATTACTGAAAAAGAAATTGAACAATTAAAAATTGTTTTGCAAAACAAAAGAGAAGAATTAAAAAAAGAGTTGGCTTGTTTTGCTGACCAAGAAAATGCTAATGACTGGCAGACTCGCTATCCCAACGTGCCTGGAGAGGGCTGGGAAGAAGAGGCTGATGAGGTAGAAGAATATGAAAACCTTTTGCCAGTAGAACATACTTTAGAAAACAAGTTAAAAAATGTTAATTTAGCTCTGGAGAAAATAGAAAAAGGAGAATATGGAAAGTGCGAAAATTGCGGCAAAGAAATACCTTTAGAAAGATTAAAAGCTTTTCCTGAGGCAAAAATTTGCAGTGAATGTAATAAAAAAGTCTCTTCTTGAAGAGGTTTTAATAACTAATTCTTGTTCCTACTGGATATTTTAAGAGAGGATTAGCTGCTCCTCTTACTTCAAAATGCAGATGAGAACCAGTAGAATAGCCGGTGCTTCCCATGTAGCCGATAATTTCTCCCTGGGAAACTTGTTTTCCAGAATAAATATCTTTGGCAAAAGCATTCAAGTGGCCGTATAAAGTGACTACGCCATTAGGATGAAGAATGGTGACATAATTGCCATAAGGCCAAACTGTTTTGACAATCTGGATTTCTCCGCCAGCCGCAGCTCTAATGGGAGTTCCTAAAGAATTAGCAATATCAGCTGCGTTATATTGTCTCGTTCCATTGATAATATGAGAGAAATGGGCTCCTTGAGTAATAACGCCTGTAGTAGGAGAAATGAAATAGGAATCAGGCAAAGTAACCTGAACCGCTACTGCGGTTGGCGATGATTTAGGCATTTTCCCATCAGGAATAATCAAAATATCTCCTACAAAAACCTGGCCCTGGTCTGACAACCCATTAAAATCAAGGATTTTCTTTGCCTCAGCGCTATACTTTTTCGCTATTTTTTCAACTGTTTCTCCGCTTTCTACAAGATGAAGCAATCCATCTACCGGCAAAATCATCAATTCATCTCCTTCCTTGACCAAGCTTGAGCTTAATTCATTAACCAAAAGAATGGTTTCTGCTGAAATGCCAAACTTATCAGCTATTTGATTGATAGTTTCTCCTTTTTTAACCGTGTATTTAATTATAGAATTGTCTTCTTCTTCCTCAAAGATTGACCCTAAGGACTGAGAGGAAATAAAAAGAGGGGAGGAAATGGCTGTTAAAACCTTGTTCTCCCCTGCTAGAATGCTGGTAATCGGTTCTTGCAATCCTGATTCAGTATTGATAAAATTAACCTGGCTTATTGCTTTTGTTTGGCTGGTTTCTTTGTTGACAAACAAGCAAAATCCAGCCAAAATCAAACAAAAGGCCAATTTTTGATGGCTTTGCCAATAATTAATAATTGTAGTTTTGTTGAGAATAGGCCTCGTTTTATTTAAAAATAACCTTTAACGGTTTTCCTATATTTTATCCCTTCTATTATCTATGTCAAGCTCATTGTCCACAATTAAACCACAAGAGATAAGGCCTAAAAAATCCTTGGGCCAGAATTTTTTAATTGATAAAAACATTGTCCAAAAGATAATTAAAACAGCCAATATCAGTAAAAATGACCTTGTCTTTGAAATTGGACCAGGAAAAGGAGCCTTAACCAAAGAACTGGCCAAATCAGCAAAAAAAGTCATTGCCATTGAAAAAGACGAGAACCTGACTTCTCTTTTAAATCAGGAAAAGATGGAAAATGTTGAAATTATTACTGGCGATGTTTTAAGGGACTTGCCAGAGATAAAAGGAAAATACAAGGTTGTCGCCAATATCCCTTATTATCTTACTTCTTTTTTAATTAGAAAGCTGCTGGAAATAGAAAACAAACCCCAGGAAATTCTTCTTTTGGTCCAAAAAGAAGTCGCCCAAAGAATCTGCGCCCCAGCTGGAAAAATGAGCCTCTTGGCCATAAGCGTCAATTATTATGCTCAGCCTGACATTAAGGGTTTTGTTTCCAAGAATTGCTTTTGGCCCAAGCCTAAAGTT
Organism: bacterium; assembly: GCA_033812495.1. GTDB lineage: Bacteria > Patescibacteriota > Minisyncoccia > Minisyncoccales > Minisyncoccaceae > Microsyncoccus. Next base: position 3,278 of record JAPXTN010000001.1, read on the forward strand.
GATAGCGCTATTCTTAAAATAACACCCTTAAAAAGGAAAAAGAATGATTTTTTCTTTAAGATAGTCAGGGCCGGTTTTTCTCAACCAAGAAAACAGCTGGTCAACAATCTTTCTCTTGGATTAAAGATAAACAAAGAAAAAACTGAAGAAATTCTTAACAGAACGGGCATAAACCCTAAAAGCAGGGCTCAAGAATTAAACATTAACGATTGGCTAAAACTTTCTTCTTATTTGGCCAAAGAAAATATAGTAAAAGAATAGGGTTTAATGGCTTTTTTGTGGTCTGGATTGTAAATATAGCCATATTTTATCAAACTCAGACATTCTTGAGGGCCATTCTGTCTTTGAAAAAACTGACACCGGCCTTTTTCTGTTTTTAAAAGAACACCTGTGTTTTCACTTAAAGAAAAAGACAAAACATCTCCTTCAAAATCAGGGCAGTATTCTTTAAAGACGCCAGTTTTATTGGTCACAGAAAGGTCGCACTTTTTACTTCTTGGGTCTTGCTGAATATATTGACAATCGGCTCGGTTGTAAAAAGTAACTGCCGGCGAGCCGGAAGCCAAGTTTAAAACAATTATTGAAGATAAATTATTATTACCCACAGCTGGATTGTTTTCTTCTCCCCGAGACTGGTTTAAATCAGGAATTTCTCCTAAAATCCAAGAGCAGGTTCCGCGATAATCATCTTCAGAAAAAAGAATAGCGCCCAAGGTTGAACCGTCATCAGGCTGATTAATCTTAATTGATTGCGTTATATTATCAAAAGAACTTCCTCCTAAAAAGGGCTGGCTGAATTTAATGGGTAGGGGAGCGCTTTTACTCCCAAGCTGGTAATTTGTTTTATCGTAAAGATAAATACCAGCTGTTTTCCATACAAGAGAAATTGAAGAGCCCTTGGGAATTGAAACTGAACTGCCATTGTTTATCTCTTTTGGTGTTCCTTTAAAATACTTTTCTGTATAAACATAAATAGCCGGCAGGTCTTCTGCTTTGGACACCCATTCAATGCTGGTAAAATTTTGACTAGTTTCCGGAATATCTTGGCAAACCAAAACCTTGCCTCCATTTTCTTTTATTAAATAAATGCCGTCAAAAGCAACCGGTTCAGGTTCAACAATTGGACTGGTGGCCGAAGGATTTAAAGAGTTTAAAATGGCGTAAGAGCCAAAAAGAACTATCAGGCCTATCAAAGCTCCGCTAATCATTCTTTTTGCGTCGCTTCTTTTGGAAGGATCGCCCTGAGAGATTAGAAACTTAATGCCAGCAATAATTATGACAATTACTGCCGCTATAATTCCAATCATTAAAGCCAGGGAAAAATAATAAACAACAAAATCGGAAAAAGTAGAATCTTTGGTTATGGTTCTTCCGCCAATAGTTGGATAATCAGCCAAAACAAAAAGAGGGGCAGATAAAGCTAAAATTATTGCAATAATGTTTACTTTTTTCATGTTTATTTATTGCCTACTGGGAAAATTATGTATGATTCTGGTTTAACCCCGCTTGGCCCCTGAACATAAATTGTTGATTTTGTTTTTATGCTTGAATAGCAATTTCCAGAAGTCAAACTGCCCGTATTAAAATATTCACAAAGATTGTTCTGGTTCCCCTTTAAAACTAGCTCTCCTGGCCCGCTAATGCTGAAAGAAAGAACATAGTCCCCATCTTTAAAGTCAGGACAATCATCCTTAATTTTACCAGTAGTCACATAATTTTGTATATCCAATTTACAGGTTTTAACTTCTTCGGCTGTGCTCTGCCCGCAATCTATATTACTGTAAAAAACAATATCTCCCAAATCCTTAGACTCAGATACTTGATTTTGAGAAAAAAGAATAACTGAAGATAAAGTATTTCTGCCAATAGAAGTAGCAACTCCCAAATCTTCTCTGTTCATTATTTCCAGACTGCACCTGCCTGAATAATTAATGCTATCAAAAAAAACAGCGCCGAGGTAAGAAACATCTTCTTCGGCTGTTTCTGTTTCCGGCCAAATAAATTGAGAAGATTGGGCGGCGTTATCAAACCCTATATCATTCAAGTTTTTTACGCTGCTGACCAGATATTTTGGTGTTTTGCTTACATCTTGAGCTTGCATTCCAGTGCTATCATATAGATATAGCCCAGGCGAACGCCAAACGAATTTTATTGATTTAATTCCGCTCAAACTAGTATTATTGGTAAAATAATAATTAGGCTGACAAGTATATTCTTGGCTCTTTTCATCAGAGACCTTGCTGCAATTTCCTTTAAAATCTGGCTGGTCGCATAAATACACTTCTTTAATAGAACAGCCAGAAAATTTCCACTCTTTGGTTTCAAGGATATCTCCTTCAATATTTTTCATGTCCGAGCTTATACAATCGTTGGCTATTTTCCCAAGGATAGTTTTTTTAACAACTCCTATTCCTGAAGGACATTCTAACTGCTCCAGCTCTATGTTTAATAATTCCGGATTAATGCTGTTTAAGATGAGAAAAGAGCTTAAAAGAATCAATAAACCAATAGCCGCGCTCGTTATTTTTTTCTTTGCTTCGCTTATTTTCGCCGGTTCTCCGCCAGCGGTCATGAAGTCAATCCCAGCCAATACCAAAACAATAAAAACCAAAACGCTCCCCAGGGCTATAATTAAATAGAAAAAATAAACAACATAGCCGGCTGGCGTTGTTTCTTCGGTAATGCTTTTACCCATAATTTCAGGGTATTGCGTTTCTAGGGCATAAACATTAGAAACCAAAAACAGAAAAATAACGAGAAGAGAAAGTAATATTTTTTTCTTATTCATGTTTCAATTTTTTTTAAATTATTTATTCTCCTTGACAGCAATAATAATTGTCCAATAAACTACTGATAAATCTTTGACATTTAGGATTAGCTGCTGTTCCTTCAGCGTCTTTATTGGCATAACAAGAACTCTTCTGCTCATCGGTCAAAAAACTACTATTAAAAGGATAGCAATTCCAATAATTCTTAGAAGGAGGATAAGGAAAGTCTGGCAGAATAACCAGGGAACGCAAAATCGTGTCATCAATTCCTTCTTGGCAGGAAAATATTCTTTGCTTAGTCAAATCTTCTTTATTGGGAAAACCATAACCCTGAATGCATGCTTCTAGCCTGGTTCTAATTAAAGAAAGCTTTTCTAATAAAGTCCAGCGGTTAACGTCATCGCTTCTAAGATTTTTACCCTGAGCTAAGTTTTCCAGCCTATTGTTTAAAAGCTCTATTTTCTGGAGATAACCAACGCCAGAGGAGTTCTCGTTTCGGCAATCATAGTCAGTATTAATGTTTTCCGGATACTTGGGGTCAATGGTGTCGCTATCGCTATATTTAAATATCTTGCACTGCCTATCCTTTATATCATTAACCGGACAAACATATTCAGCTCGATTGTCTTTTTTTCCTCGTTTTATCCTGTTGGTGTTTCTAATTTTGAAAAGCAGAGCATAACCATCATCAATAAAATGGTAGGTATTATAGCCCGCTTCTCTGCAATGCTCTACTGGTCCTTCATCAGTATATTCTGTACTACAAGTTCCAATATGATAATACTGGACAGGAACCAATGTGCTTCGATAAGAAGAGGGAACCCTTGAATCGCTCAGGGGAATAGCTGTAACTGTTTCTATTACATACCCCACAGGCAAGGCAACTTCTAAAGAATTGTAATAAGGGGCAGAATCTCTTTGGATAAGGCCTTGAGGATCTTTAGGCGCGCTAGGACCTTTGCAAAAAATCTCCCTCATAATAAACTCATTATCGCTCACCCAGTGAAAACTTCCTGGCTGGCAGCCTTTTTCATGGGCGCATGTTGTATTGCAATATTTGTTAATTTCATCAACTAACTCTTTATCCACCGGCAGCTCTCCTTCGCAAACAGTGACTATTTCTCCTTTGGGTTTAAGTTTAAGAATACTTTTTTGAGTGTAATAAACTTTTTGCCCTCCGCCGCAAAGAATTGCGCTTGAAGTCGGTTCTTGAACAACTGTTTCACAGCTTTCAATGGTATAATTTACAAATTTAGGAGCATTGATTCTAGAAACAATGCAAATAGGAGAAAGTTTTTTAAACTCTGCCTGGCAATTTGCTTCTTGAAAATGAACAGAGCAGTAAGAACCAAGCTCGCTGCCCAGATAGCAGAACCTAGAGTTAGGATTATTGATTAAACCAATGTTAGGAATAAGCAATGTTCCACTACAAGGACAATAAGTCCAATATTCATTGGCATTGCCTGTTGAAACAATGCTCGGACAAGAGGGGCAAGAACCAAAATTCTTAACCATATCGTCTTGAGGGCTGGGAATATTTTCATCAATCACTTCCACGTCTACGCAATCTTGACAGCAAATACAAAGTGATTGAGATTTAGCTTGACAAGCCAAGCAAGAGCTGCAATGACAGGTACTACACCCCTCCTTGCTAGAAGAACAAGCACAATCAGAATGATTAGAACATCCCCACGAACAATCACACTTTTCCGGCAAAGTGCTCAACTCAATAGCCTTCTCAATTGTTTTCTGAGTCTCTGTTGATATCTGGCTTAATAAATTAATTACATCTTGGGCAAATTTTTCTGTGGCATCAACTGTTTCCCCAATAGGAATTAGCCCTCTCATTGTTTCTTTTTCAATGGTTGAATCAATGGCGCACTTTTCTTGAACATTGACTTGGGTCGTGTTATACCCTTGCTTAAAATAAAAAGTAGCTCCGTCTCCATCGTAATAATAACTCTCTTTGTCTTCTTTTTTGTCTACCTTGCATATTCTTTTATCAGTAATTTTCGGCAGTTTATCATACAAAGGATCTATTAATTTTTCCTTTTCCATTAAAGCAGTTGTTAAACTAGCCCTCTCCCCGGACACGCAAAGATTTTTTGAATCTCCGTTCTTATAGCTGGTGCAATTAAACTCTCGGCAGTATTTTACTGGGTTGTAAGAATAATTACTGTTCGTGTTCTGAAAAGGGACAGCCACTGTTTTATTATATTGGTCTTGGGACTGAATAGTCTCAAACTCAGCCAAAGACAATCTTTCTCCATAAGGAGATTTCATCATTGTTTCTGCTTTTTCTAGATCAGTTAAATGGTTTTGAAAATATGTTTTAAAAGAATCCAGCCTTTGTTTGGCTATAGTAATAGTTAAAAACTTGTACTCATTTTCTTTAAAGTATTTGGTAAAAGCGCATTTATCTTCAGCCGCCCCGGGCACATTGTAACCAATGCCATCAACCCTCAGCTTGATTTCATTTCTGGCGCAGTCTATTCCATCTCTTACCCCTCCGCAAGGATCTCTATTTTTGTCATTAATATCTTGACAGCCTGAATCAGGAGAGTAATAGGCTCTGCCGCAGCAAGAACAATGGTCTTTACAACAAGTACTGCACTCGCCGCAGACATAGGTTTTGCATTGATAACATTCTTCTCCAGGACAATAAAACCTTGGCCTCCAAACATCACAGGGCTGACAACTGCAACCACTGGAAATCAATTCTTTCATTTTTTCAATTGGTCCGGCTTTTGGCAAAGCATTGCACAAATAATTGCCCCCATTAATATCTTTAATCTTTTTAATCAAGGCTTTATTTAATTCTGACAGGCAATAATACATATCCACTCCTTTCAATAAATCTTTATCGTCTATCTTCTTGTCGCCATTGCGGTCAATGGTGTCTCCATTCTCGTCATAAGCATAACAAACCTCTTCGGTAGCATCATTGTAAATCCTTTCTGATGAATTAGCGGCTAAAATACTTTCTAAAATAGTGCCTAAGGGAATCTCTTCAAACTCAGAAGACGGTTGAGTTCTTTTTTCTGACTTCACCGGTTCTGTTATTTTTTGAATAGCTTCCAATGGTTTGATATCTATTATCGCCAAATCAGGACTAATGGTGGTGAGAATAAGATAAGAGCCCAAAAGAATAATCAGACCGATAAAAACTCTTTTAATTTTTTCTTTGGCCAGAGAAACTACGGCCACGTCTCCTCTGGCAAAAAGAATAGCGGCTCCCTGAGATATCATAACAAAAACAGCGACAATAATGCCGATAAGAATAGCTAGGTTAAAAATATATTTTACAAACTCAACCGGAGAAGTGCTGTCAGTGGGCTGGGTCCCGCCCACAGCTGGATATTCTGTTTCCAGGGCCAGAGAAAAAAGAGGAATAAGGAAAAGAAGGAGAAATAAAAAAATTTTGTTTTTCTTCATTTTAATCTTCTGTTAAGGTTAAATAAGTTATAATAGTTACAGCTGGCAAGGCGCCAAGATAAGGAACAATTTCTATGCCCATGCCCACCAAAAAGCGCACCAGTCTTTTCCTTTGCGCTTTAAAATTAACTAATTTCCCTTTTCTAAGAAACATCCACCCTCCAATTGTAATTGTGCTGATAAGGTCAAGAATTCCAAAATCATCCAAAGCAAAACAAAGAAGGACTATTCCTATTAAATCTATCAATCCGGCCCAACAAAGCATAAGCACTGTTTCTGGACTAAGTTCAAAGCTCTTTGACATAATATGGGTTGCAAATAAAATAAAGTAATGATAAAATAATTATACCACAAAAAAAAATAAGGGCAAATTATGAAATCTTCAACCAAAAAACTATTGCTTGCTTCTTTCTGCCTGATAGTTATTCTGGTTCCTATTTTGGCAAAAGCCCAGCTTATAACAGCCCTATCAGGAGTAGGCAAGTTAATTGAGATCGTAAACGAGATGGGAGGGGGAGGCAGCAATGAATCATCTATTAGCTTTGGTACTGTAATTATAGGAGCACTGACCCTTATCGCCTCCTCCCTAGCCCAAGGGATATTGAGTATTGGCCAATCTCTTTTAAACTGGGTAATCAGTCCTGATTTTATGGGTCCGACCATTCAAAACAATCCGATTGTCCAGAATGGCTGGGAAACAATTAAAAGCTTAGCAAACGTTGTTTTAATTTTTGGATTAGTAGCTGTTGCCATTAGCATTATTGTTGGCTTTCAAGAGACCAAAGCAAAAAAGGCCTTGATTAATTTTGTTCTTATCGCTCTTTTAATTAATTTTACTCCAGTATTTTGTGGAATAATTATTGATTTTGCTGACAAAATTATGAGCCTGTTCTTGACCGGAGATATTAGTAGTGACTTGTCAGGAACGATTATAGAAGGGCTAGCTTCCAAATCTTTTTCTATTAATAATCCTATTATTCCTGTGGCTTATCTCCTTTTTGCCCTCCTTGCTTCTGTAATTTATTTCCTTTACGCTTTCTTGTTTATAGCTAGACATATTGTTTTGTGGTTCTTAGTCATAGTTTCTCCAATCGCTTTTGCCAGTAAAGTTTTCCCTCAAAGCCAATATATTAAAATTGTTTTCCCGAGTATCACTTATTGGGATGATTGGTGGAAAACTTTCCTGCAATGGGTAATTATTGGCATTCCAGCCGGTTTTTCTATTTATTTATCAGAAAAAATAATGTTTAGCCCATCACTTGTTTCAACTCCCACAGGAGCTTTAGGAGCCACGGGCAGTTTGTTTACTTTAATAATTCCTCTTGCCTTCTTGATTATTGGTTTTTTCGTTACTATCTCTTCTGGCGGCCAAATAGGAGAAATGGCCACTGGTTATGGAAGACAAGCTGTTGGTAAATTAGCTGCCGCCGGAACAGGATTTGCTGCTGGAGCTTACACTGGCGCCAAAACCCAGGCTGAGCTCAAAAAAGACGAAGGGTGGGCCAAAAGAGCTGCTTATACCATAGGCGGAGGATTATACGGAGGAACGAAAACTGGAGTTACTGAAGCTTTAAGCGCTAAAGTCAATGAAAAAGAAAAATTAACAACCATGGGCGGATTGATGAACGTGGTAAAAGCTCCCTTAGAACAAGAAGGAGCTAAGCAATGGGCAACCAGAGCCAAAGAGGTCTTAACTATTGAAAAACCGGGAACAGCAGAAACCATGAAGAAAAAACAATTTGAAGAATTCAAAAAACCAATGGAAAACCTAAGAACCGAAGAAATCAAAGACATAGCTAATAGCACTGCCTACACCCCGGAAGGAAAGATAAAGAAATATCAGGCAATGCAGGTATTAATGGAAAAAAAGAGTCTGGAAGATAGCCAGATAGAGGCCTTATTAAAAAACACCGAGGAAGCTGAGCAATACGGATTTAACACCAAAGACCTGGCTAAATTCGTGCCAGACAAAGCAACAAAATTAACTGGTGGCAAAAAAACAACCACAGATATTATGTCTAAAATGAGCACCCAAGAAAAAATGGAAAAGATAAGACCAGCGTCTTTAACTAATCTTATTGTCAGGGCAAACCTGTCAGACAAAGACATAGAGTACATGGACCTAAGAGGAACGCAACAGCAAAGAGATGTCCTTCAAGATGATTCGCCTTTTGAAAACTTTAATTTAGACCATATCAAAGAGCTTAACCTAAGACAACTTGAAAATCTATTTAAAAACTTAAACGAAAAACAAAAACAAACTATAAAAAAGAATAAAGCTTGGATAGAACAAGTTAATGACGAATTAGACAAGCTTGAAGATTCCATGAAAAAAGGAAACGAGCAAGAAAAAGCAGAAGCACAAAAAATTCAAGAACAATTAACTAAAAAAATAGATGTTATTTTTAGAAACCTTATATGACAAGAAAAAAACTTTCAACAGAAACATTTAATTTCATAGAAGAATTGGTGGCGCAATATGATTTGGAAAAGAATCTTACTGAGAATGATCCTCTTTTGAAAACAAAATTAGAATCAGCTAAAACTCCAGAAGAGAGAAGAGTGATTAAATTTTTAAAAAGTCAAAAAATAAAAGAATGTCTTGAATTAAAAAAACCATTAGAAGAGGTTTCAGCTGCTGTAGCTATTGCAAAGGCAGTAGAAAAACTTATTAACAAAGAAATAACTTTTAACGAACTGAAAGAAGAACTAACATCATCTTTAAAAAAATTAAACATAAATCCAAAAACAATTGACGAGGTTGTTAAAAAGATTGCAGACAATGAAAATATAGAAAAAGACATGACAACAGAAGAAAAAATTGAAGAAGAAGAATATTCTCTCGAAGAAGAAACACCAAAGGGGATAGCTCAAGAATTAATGTAAAAAAATACTCGGATTAACCTTTATATCCGAGCTCTTTTTTCAATTTTTTTATTCTCTCTTCTTCAGATTCTTTTCCTTCTTCTCCTCCTTGTTTTTGAGGGTAGCGCTGTCTAGCCAGCTCCACTCCCGCAACAATTTCTGCCAAACGGCTGGTAGTGTCTCCGCTGCTTACTCCTTCTCCTTCTCTGCAAGAAGTTATAAACTCAAACCTGCCTTTTTGGGTAAAACCCAATCTCCTTTTCGCAAAATCGTAGGCCTCTTTAAGAAAGGTCTCGTAGGTTTTTTCAAAAAGATTAGGGTCTTTTCTGTATTCTTCTTGCAAAGATTCGATGCTTTTCCCGGTAGAGGTTTTAAGCGCTTCTAAGACAATACCCGCCAGCTCTTGGCCAGCCCTATAGGCTTCGGCCTTAGCTTTGGTTTCTATTGCCTCTTTCTCCCTTTTGGCTCTCATTTCCAAAAGGGTTGCCTCAATGTCTTCCCTTCGGGCAGGAGTCACCTGCATCAACTTTATTCTATTTACCTTTACTCCATACTGCTCTTCAAAAACATTAAGCTCTGTTCTTATTCTATCAATTATCTCTTGATCAACCGTTTTGCCATCAGTTTCTTTGCGACTGACTAGGTCTAAATAAAAAGTTTGACCAATATATTTTCTGATTTCTCCTTCTGTCAGATTCAGTAGGGATCGATACCATCTCTCCACTCCAAAAAGGGCCTTGTATGGGTTTCTGACCTGAACCTCTGCCGCTAATTCTATGTTTAAGGGCATCTTGTCTTTATCTTCCATATTGTTATAAGCAATATCGTAAACATATGGCTTAAGAAGAACCCTTGAGAGTTCTTCTGTTTTGGAGACCCTGTCACCAAGCTCAGTCCTTTTTGCCCAGGTCATTTTATATTTATAAATCCTTTTGAAGGGCCAAGAATATAAGCCCATCCCCAAAAATTTTTTCGGTTTTTTAATCCATCTTATTATATTATCCAAACCCTTTTCTTCATTATTGGGAAAGATTATATTCCAATTGGCGTCAAAATAAGCATTATTGTACTGAAGATCAGCCCCAGCGAACGCTTCGCCGCCCCAGGCAAAAACTATTGCGTATCCTTCTTCAATGAAATAACCGATTACATTATTCTTTGCCCAGTAGAAATATAGAATAAGGGGGGTGGACAAAATTGTCCAAAGATAAAAAGGCCAAGCCGGAACCAAGGATATCCAAGGAATCCATGATTCTAGTCTGTAAGCTATGCTTATAGCCACAAGCGGGCCAAAGATAACAAGAAGTCCGTTAATAAAGACTCCTGCCTCATCGTTTTTGCTCTGCTTTTGCTCAACATTCTTTTTTGCTTTTTCTGCCATTTTTCATTCTCTCCTTTTTTAATTTTTAGGTACTTGCCTTTTGTAAGGCAGCTTAATAATAAACTAAATTGGCTATCTTGTCAATAGCAAGCACTTGAACCTTTCTTGTCTTTTATGATAAGATATATTAGCTTTTAATTTATGGAACAAGAATACAGTAAAGAGTTTTTTTGGAAAACTTACGAGAAGCTGCCTGAAGACTTAAAAGAGGCTGTGTTCTCGGAAAAAAACAACCAAACATTGGAAAAAATTTGCGCGGGAATGGGATTAGACGAAGAACAAACTTCTGTTGTTGCCAAATACACCGGCCGAGTTTTAATGGGCCTGCTTCCTTTTAAAGAGTTTCCTATTACCCTGGAGCTAGAGTTAAATGTTGACGAGCAGACTGCCAATAAATTAGCTAGAGAAATTAATCTTGCTATTTTTAAAGATGTCAGAGTTTCTTTGGATAAAATTCACGAAGAAAAGGAAGGACACGTCTCCAATGATGCAAATATTAAAAAAGATGATATAATAAAAGAAGGGGAAGATTATCCTCAAGACCCTTACCGAGAACCTTTTTAATTATGCAATTTCAGATTCCTCAATTTATAGAGCATGACCCCAAAATCCTTGGCCCTTTTACCGCCAAGCAAAGTATTTATATCGGCCTAGCCCTGGGAGTTTGCTTTTTCTTGTATTTTACCTTAGGAAAAAGCAACTTCTTTTTATACATTATTGTCTGCGGCGCTGTTTTTGGATTAGCTTTAGCTCTGGCTTTCTGGAAAGTGGAAGGATTAAACATTGTTGATGTTTCCAAAAACTTTGTCAATTATAATGCCAATACTAAAATTTATAAATGGGACAGAAAAGAATCGCCTGTCTTCCTCCCTGTTAAAACCTCTAAAAAAGCGCCAGAAAAAGAAAAAGAAGAAAAAACAAATTTAAAGCTTAAGCCAAGCGGTAAAATTGAAGCCTTGAATAAAAAATTGTTTTTTGAAAAATAATGCCCACCCCATCTCAACAATTCATACCTATTGAGCAAATCCGCGAAGGGGTAATGATAATGAAAGATAAATCCTTAAAAGGCATTCTTTTGGTGTCTTCTATTAACTTTGCCCTGAAGTCAGAAGAAGAACAAGAAGCTATTATCTTCAATTTCCAAAACTTTCTTAATTCCTTGGATTTTTCCTGTCAAATAGTTGTCAATTCTAGAAAAGTTAATATCACCGGTTATATTGAAAAAATTAAAAAACTGGAGGACGAACAAAAAAATGAATTGCTCAAGATTCAAACTGCTGATTACAGAAGATTTATCGAAGAGCTGGTAGCCGGCGGTTCAATTATGAATAAAAATTTTTACGTTGTTGTCCCTTATTACCCTTTAATTGAACTAGCCAGCCTGCCCGGCGGAGGAGGAAAAGAAAAAACAGCTGGCCCTTTAACTGAGCAAGGGTTTCAAACAGGCAAATACCAGCTTTGGCAAAGAATGGAATATATTTCTGTCGGACTGAGAAGGTGCGGTTTAAAATCAATAGCCCTGGGGACAGAAGAATTGATTGAGCTTTTATGGAGCCTGCACCACCCCAAGCAGGCAGAATTAGGATATTATCCTGAACTGCCTCCAGAAATAATAACTTAAATATGGCTTTATTTAAAAAAGAAAACAAAAAAATAAAACAGGAAAAGCTATTTGAAAAAGAAGTTACCGGGGCTAAAGACATTATTGCTCCGCCGGCTATTGAGATTAACCAAAATTATGTAAGGATTGAAGAAAAGTTTTCCAAAACATATTTTGTCTTTTCCTATCCTCGTTATTTAACGATGGGCTGGTTGGCTCCGATTATTAATATGGACGTTCCTTTTGATTTGTCTTTTTTCTTTCATCCCATTGAGACTGGAACTATTTTAAGACAATTAAGGAAAAGCGTTACTGAAGTACAGTCAGAAATAATTGAAAGACAGGAGAAAGGACTAATCAGGGATCCGGCCCTAGAAACTGCCTATCAGGACTTGGAAGATTTGAGGGACAAGCTTCAGACAGCTCAAGAAAAAATGTTCAAGTTCGGTTTGTATATCACCATTTACGCTGATAATAAAAAAGATTTGGAAATAATTGAAACAAACCTAAGATCAATTTTAGAATCAAGACTAGTTTACATAAAACCAGCCCTGTTGCAGCAAAAAGAAGGGCTTTTGTCCTGTTTTCCTTATGGCATGGACTTGCTCCAAATTCATAATACTTTGAACACCGGACCGCTTTCCAGCTTATTTCCTTTTATTTCTTTTGATTTAAGCTCTAACGAAGGAATCCTTTTTGGCATTAACAAACACAACAGCTCTTTAATTCTTTTTGACCGCTTTAGTCTAGAAAACGCCAATATGGTTATTTTCGCCAAATCAGGCTCGGGCAAATCTTATGCCGTAAAACTGGAACTACTCAGGTCTTTGATGCTGGGGATAGATTGTATTGTTATTGACCCAGAGAACGAATACAAACCGCTGGTTGATGCTGTGGGTGGTTCTTTTTTTAAGATATCTTTAAGCTCTGAAAGCCATATCAACCCTTTTGACTTGCCTGAACCCAGAGAAGACGAAACCCCAGAAGACGTGCTTAGAAGTAATATTGTCAACTTGGTCGGCTTAACGAGAATAATGCTTGGAGGAATGACTCCTGAAGAAGACGCTATTATGGACAGGGCAATTATGGAAACCTATGCCGCCAAAGACATTACTCCATATTCTGACCCCAAAAAATGGAAAGAAAATGTTCCTATTCTTTCTGATTTGGAATCTGTTTTGGAGACAATGCAGGGGGCAGAATCTCTGGTGGAAAGATTGAGAAAATATACCAAAGGAACCTTTTCCTCTTTTTTCAATACTCCTTCCAATATTTCAATGAACAAATCCTTGGTTGTTTTCGGCATTAGAGACATGGAAGATGACTTAAGGCCAATTGCTATGTTTATTGTTATGAGATACATTTGGAACAGCATCAGAGCGACCTTAAAGAAAAGGATCTTGGTGGTTGATGAGGCCTGGTGGATGATGAAAGAAGTAGATGGCGCTTCTTTCCTTTACGGCATTTGCAAACGAGCAAGAAAATATTGGCTAGGGGTAACCACTATCACCCAAGATGTTTCTGATTTTATCAATTCAGAATACGGCAAACCAATTATTACCAACTCTTCTCTTCAGCTTTTACTCAAGCAAAGCCCGGCTGCCATTGACCTTGTTCAAGAAACATTTTATCTGACTGACCAGGAAAAATACCTGCTTTTGGAAAGTCCGGTGGGGGAGGGCATCTTTTTTGCCGGCCAAAAACATGTGGCCATCAGCATTGTCGCTTCTTATACTGAAGATCAAATAATCACCACTTCTCCTGAAGAAATAGTCAAGATAAGAGAGGCAAAGCAGTACAACCAAGAGAATGTTTAATTTAAAGGAGTAATAACAATCTTTCTGTTTTCTCCTTCTCCTTGGCTTTCTACTTGAACATCAGTTCTTTTTGACAGCTCCAGATAAACTATTCTTCTGTCAAAAGCAGCGGCCAGGGGCAGTTCTTTCTTTTCTTTTTGGTTTACTGCTTCGTCAGCAGCGCTTTGAGCTAACTCTCGAATATAGTCTTCTTTGTATTTTTTATAATCATCAATGTCTAGATTTAAGAAGAAGTCCTCATCTGTTTTTCTTTTAAGAATTTTTCTCAAAAGCAGCTGAATATCAGACAAAACTAATCCTTGTTTGCCAATAAAAATATTGGCTTCTTTAGTTTTTAAATTAATTGTTAAAACCTTCCGGCCGTTATCCTGGCTTAAAGATATTTTTTTAATCTCCACCTCAGAGCCAGCTCGCTCAAAAAAATCCTTAATTATTTCTTCTATTTTCTCTAATAATTCTTTTTCGTTCATGCTTTTTTATTAAACACTTGTCTTTGCTGAATAATGCTTAAAATTGTAGTCAATACCCAATAAAGAGCAATGGCCGCGGGCAAGGAAAAAAGAACAAAAAAAGTAAAGGCAGGAATGAAAAAAGTAGTCTGTTTTTGAATCATTTGGGAAACTTGCTCCATTTGATCCTGGCCTTGCTCTGGCTTTACCTGAGGCGCAGCTTTTTTGACTTGAACATATTGAGCTATGGCTGTTATTAAAGCTAGGGCGATGTTGGGCTGGGCTAAATTGATGCCCAGGAAAGATGGATTAATTGTTGCCGGCAGAGGAACAAAGGAATAAATTAAGCTGCTTATTGTCTCCAAATTTAACCCGCTTTGAAAAACTTTAAAAAGGGCCCAGAGAACAGGCAACTGAACGAGGAGAAGAAAAATCCCGGAAAAAGGGTTGAATTTGGTCTCCCGATAAAGATTTAACAATTCCCGTCCTTGTTTTTCAGTGTCTTTAAATTTATTTTGAATCTCTTTTATTCTTGGCTGTATCTCGGCCATCTTTTTTTGAGATTCTAAAGCTTTTTTATTGAGCGGATTGAGAAGAGCTTTAATTAATAACGTAAGGATAATGATGGCTAATCCAAAATTATTAACCAGACCATAAAGCCAAATTAAAAGATTCAATATGGGCTGGTAAAGAACAGTATTAAAAATGGAAGAAAAAAATTCAAACATTGTCGCTGTTTTTAAAAACTTTTTGCATTTCTTCTTTTATCTCTTCAAAACTTTTTTCATCACTCGTATAGCCATTCACTTCAAAACTTGTTAAAAATATGGGGTCAATATGTCCTGCATCCATACTCTTCACCCAGAGGAAGGACAGGGGCATCCCTGCAACAGTAGAAGAGTAGTTCCAAGCAGATGCCCTGAAATTGGCTTCCAAGAAATACATTGTGTCATCCTTATCTATGAGAAACTCCACTTCAAAAATGCCCTCAAAACCTATCTCCTCAAACAGGGATCTAAGCCTCTCCCCCATCTCAGGATTCTCGAACATGGTCACATTATGATATGGGCTGTAATAACCTTTAATCAGATATTTCCAGGTCAATGTTGTTCCGAAGAAAATCTCTTTTCCATGATTGATAGTAAATCCTTCAATGGCATACTCATTTTTCTTGTCAACAAAATGCTGTATTTGGACAATCGGGCTTGAAATCTCTTTGTAGGCAGCTTTTAATTCCTCTTCATTTTCACAAATATGAACATCTGCTTTCCAGCTCCCGGAATTTGGACTAATATCCTTTGTAATTACCGGATACACAAGACCTTCGGGAATCTCTCCAACTTTTACGACATGGGAATCAAGAACCTTGAATCCATGTTTTTTTGCAATCTTTAGGATTCGATCCTTATCCATAAACTCGTTAATCCGCCCCTGTGAACCGGCGTTGTACCAAATGAATTTGTCTTTTA
>JAPXTN010000002.1:0-18297 GCA_033812495.1 bacterium
AGATTGTATAGAGCCAAAGCAATAAAAACAGCTGTAAGGACAATGCTGGCCCAATAGATGTTTTTTTGAAGGCCGCGTTTAGTGCTGTAAGATTCTCCGCTTCCGCCAAAAGCAGAACCCAAAGCAGTTCCTTTTTCCTGCAAAAGGATAAGGACAATCAAAATTAAAGCGACAATTGACTGAATAATAAGAATTATTTGATTCATTTTATTTTTTATTGATAGAGAAAAGCATTTCTGTCCCCCAAACAATTAATGACATCCAGAAAAGATTGACTAGGCCAGTTATTTCAAACATGGCGCTAGGAAAGACGCAATCTACTATCCAAATTAAAAACATAATAATTACTAAAGAAAAAAGATTTAAAGTGATCACCCTTAAGGGAAAAGTAATAAAATTAAGGACAGGTCTGACGAAAAAGTTTAAAAGACCGATAATTGTTCCTACCAGCAAGACAGTGCTTAAAGCATTGTCCGAGGTTATTCCTTTGATAAAGTACAAGGATAAAGCTGTTCCGATAATGCCGGAAAGGATTTTAGATAAGAAGCTGCGCATTTGATTAAATAATATCAGAAAAGAAAATAAAGTCAACTCCCTTGGCTAGTTTTTATTTTTAGAGTATAATATATTAATTATGAAAAACAATAAAGGATTTACTTTGATTGAAGTAATGGTAGTGATGGTGATAATCGGTATTCTTACTGCAGCTTTTATTTTTAAACGTCAAGATATAAATTATCAGGCTGAGATAGCCAATGGCAAAGAATTTGCTTTGTCTCTTTTAACTTCTTTGCCGGCTAATTTTGTTTCTGAGTGGAAGTTTGATGGTCCGACTGCCGCTGGTTCAGCAGCTGTTCTTGCTGATGCCAAAGATACTTGGGGAGCTAATGATGCTTCTGCAATAAGCAACGGGGTGGTGGTAAGAGGAGGGGTTGATTGTATTTCTGGCAATTGTTTAGAGTTTGACGGAAACGATGATTTTATTACTATCCCTGACAATGACAGCTTGGACCTGAATGGCAATTATACAATTTCTTTTTGGGCTTATAATGGAGTGGGAATAAAAAGTTATCCCACTTTATTTAACAGGGCCGCTCAATCAAGTTCAAATGGTTTTTTCTGGTGCTATACCGGCGGGACAGACGAAGTAAATGTGTTATATCAGTGGTCAAGCGGTTCTAGCTACAGTTCTGTTTCTTTTGCCAATGTTTTCAAACCTAATCTCTGGACTTTTTTTGTTTTTACTTTTGATAATTCAAGCAAGACATTGAAATTATACAAAAATGGTGTTTATACCAATGATCCTAAGACCTTAACTTCAGCCCTGCCGGTTGATGATGGCAATTTATACATCGGAACCTATGGTGGTTTAACTAGCAATTATCCTTTCAAAGGAAAAATAGATGAGTTTAGGGTATTCAACGATGTCCTTCCTATTTCTTGGATTGAGAATGAGTATTTTGCCGGCCTGAATAAATTATTGATAACCGGGAGCATTAGCAAGGGAGAGTATATTCAAAGGATAGGAATGAAATAGAAATATTATCTAACAAGGCAATTGGTTTTTGGTAATATAATAAAAAAAGATAGACAAAATAATCAAGGGAAGAAGTGGCCAAACAACTTTCTGATAGCGGAAAAGAGATTTGCCTCTTTTGGCGCGCATGTAACGATACCATTTTTCAAATCCAAACAAGGAAATACTTCCTAAAACAATTGAAAATATTAATTTATCCATTCCCCAAATTGTGTGTTGTTCGTGACCAATTAATTCTAAAGAGCGAAGAGGCCAAAAAACAAGGGCATAATAAGCAATAATAGTGATTATATTTCTGCCCGGAAATTTAATGTTTTTCTTATCAAGAAAAACAAATGTCCACATAATAAGCATGACCGTAGCTCCGCCAATCCATAAGCCAGTAATGGTGTCGTCTATTTTTAACCAACGAGCAAGTCCTAATCCAGCAACTACGCCAATTGTACAGACTGGACATACGGCTTGAGCCGCGGAAGCAAAAAATAATCCAAGCGAAGAGAAAGCGGACAGGGAAACAATTTTTGTTTTATTAAACATCATATATAATTAAGAATACCTTAAAAATTAAAAAGATTCAAGGTTTAAAATAAGGGAGTTGACAAAAGTTTTAAAATGACTAAAATAGTATTAGCAGTCAAAGGTCGTAATTGCTAATTTTAAATCACTAATTTAATTATGAAATTAAAACCAATTTCAGATCATATTATTATTGAACCTCTTCAAGGAGAGGAGAAGACAAAAGGAGGAATTTTTCTTCCTCAGTCAGCGGAAAAGGAAAAACCAGAGCAGGGGACAGTGATTGCTGTCGGTCCGGGAAAAGTTGATTCCGCGGGCAGAGAGATTCCAATGGAGGTTAAAGAGGGAGATAAGGTGATTTTCACCAAATACGGTCCTCATGAAGTCAAGGTCGGAGATAAAGAATATCTTATCGCCAGTCAAGATGACATTTTGGCGATTATTGAATAAAAAATATGGCAAAACAAATTTTTTACGGCGAAGAAGCTAGAAGCAAGCTGAAAAGCGGAGTAGATAAATTGGCCAATGCCGTGGCTGTAACTCTTGGTCCCAAAGGCAGAAACGTAGTTTTGGGAGAAAGCTATGGTTCACCGACTATTACTAATGATGGCGTGACCATTGCTAAAGAGATTGAGTTAGAAGATAAAGCAGAAAATATCGGAGCAGAAATAGTAAAACAAGTAGCAGAAAAAACCAATGATTTGGCTGGAGACGGCACGACCACAGCTACTTTACTGGCTCAATCATTAATTAGAGAGGGGTTGAAGAATGTTACCGCTGGAGCCAATCCTTTGGCAATTAAGCGGGGACTGGAAAAAGGAGGCGAAGCAATTATTGCCGAGATAAAGAAAATGAAGAAAGAAATTTCTTCAGAAGAAGATTATGCTAGAGTGGCTACTATTTCCGCTGAAGACAAAGATTTAGGTTCTTTGATTGCCAAAATTATTGTTGAAGTAGGCAAGGATGGAGTGATTACTATTGAAGAATCAAAAACTTTGGGCATGGAAAAGGAAATTGTTAAAGGTCTAGAATTTGACCAGGGCTATATTTCTCCATATTTAGTAAGCGATGTGGAAAGAATGGAAGCCCAACTGGAAGACCCATATATTCTTATCACTGACAAAAAGATTTCCTCAATTAAGGAATTACTGCCAGTGCTGGAAAAGATTGTAGCCACCGGAGAAAAGAATGTTTTAATTATTGCTGAAGATGTTGACGGAGAAGCTTTAGCTACCCTTATTGTTAATAAACTGAGGGGGGTTTTCAATGCTTTGGCAGTTAAGGCTCCGGGATATGGAGACAGAAAGAAAGAAATGCTTCAAGACATTGCTGTTGTTGTCGGCGGTCAGGTGATCTCCGAGGAAATGGGAATGAGCTTGGAAAATATTGAACTTGAGCAATTGGGCAGGGCGAGAAGAGTTGTTTCTACCAAAGAAAAAACAACCATTGTTGAAGGCAAAGGAGAAAAGAAAGAAATTGAAAAAAGAATTAATCAGCTGAGAATTCAGATTGAGAAAGAAGAATCTGAGTTTGATAAAGAAAATCTTCAAGAGCGCTTGGCCAAGCTGGTGGGTGGAGTAGCTGTGATTAAGGTGGGAGCAGCAACTGAAGTGGAGCAAAAAGCCAAAAAGCATAAGACAGAAGATGCTTTGGCTGCCACCAGGGCTGCAATTGAAGAAGGAGTGGTGCCCGGAGGCGGAGTAGCCCTTTTAAGGTGTCAGCAGGTTCTGGAAAAGCTGGATCTTCAGGGTGAAGAAAAAATAGCCATCGCAATTCTTCAAAGAACTCTGGAAGAGCCAATTAGAAGGATTGCTGAGAACGCGGGCAAAGATGGTTCAGTTATAGCAGCGGAAGTAAAAAAGCTTCCTTTGACTCAGGGATATAATGCCTTGGAAGATAAATTTGAAGATTTATTGGAAGCAGGAATTATTGACCCAGCCAAAGTGGTCAGGTCTTGCATTGAAAATGCTATTTCCGCGGCTTCTATGCTTTTAACTACTGAATGTATTGTGGTAGACAAGCCAGAAGAAAAGAATACTGAAAAGTTAAATCCTGGAGAAATGGGAGGAATGTATTAAAAAACAGGGCTTAGGCCCTGTTTTTAGCCCTTGTTATTTTTCTTGATTCTGCTATAATCTTTCAAAGGTTAAGTTTTTAAAAAGATAAAGTTGTATATTATTTATGGAAGCATTAACAATTTTTTTAATTTTAATCGCTGTTTTGGTTTTATGGTTCATTTTAATTTATAATTCTCTGGTTTCTTTGAGGAACAGAGTAAAGGAAGCGTGGTCAGATATTGAGGTTCAATTAAAGAGAAGGTATGATCTGATTCCTAATTTGGTGGAAACAGTTAAAGGATATGCCAGCCACGAAAAAGAAACTTTTGAAAAAGTTATTCAGGCAAGGAACATGGCGATGAACGCTCAGGGAGCGAAAGAAAAAGGGGAGGCAGAAAATGCTCTTAATCAAATCTTGAAGTCTGTCTTTGCCTTATCTGAAAGTTATCCTGAATTAAAGGCCTCGCAGAATTTTTTGGAGTTGCAAAGAGAATTGACTGATACGGAAAACAAAATTCAAGCTGCCCGCAGGTTTTACAACAGCAATGTTCTCGCCCTAAATACTAAAATTGAAACCTTGCCTTCTAATATTGTGGCGAACATGTTTAACTTTAAGCCAGCTGAATTCTTTCAGGCAGGCGAAGGAGAGCAGGCAGTACCAAAGATTGATTTTAACAAACAAGCATGAAAAATATTAAGAAAGTAATCATTAAGCAAAAGAAGAGTTTGAGAAAAAAGTATGGCAAAAAGCTAAGCCCAAGAGACCAGAAAAGGCTGGGAATTATTAAAAAATAGGCAATGGCTAATTTGTATTCTCAATCAGAATCTAATGTTCGTAAAACCTGGTTTTTAATCACTACGTTTTTAGTTTTGATTATTTTTCTGGGTTGGCTTTTCAGCAATCTTCTTAATGCTCCGGGAATTCTTTATTTTTCTATTATTTTCAGCATTTTAACAAGCATTTCTTCTTACTGGTTTTCTGATAAAGTTGTTTTGACCATGTCTCATGCCCATCCCTTAAAAAAGGAAGACAATCCAGAGATTTATCGCTTGGTGGAAAATCTTTGCATTACTGCTGGTTTGCCCTTGCCCAAGATATATGTTTTGGAAGAAGACCAACCCAATGCTTTTGCCACGGGTAGAGACGAGAATCATGCAGTCATTGCTCTTACTCGGGGATTGCTGGAAAAATTGGAAAGAGTGGAAATAGAAGGAGTGATTGCTCATGAACTTTCTCATATAAAAAACAAAGATATTCTTTTACAAACAATAGTCGTTGTTTTGGTGGGAATAGTAGCTTTTCTCTCCGACGCTTTCTTAAGAATTGGTTTTAACAGAAAGACCGATGAAGATAATAATTCTTCTTTTTTGCTTGCTCTTTTAGGAATTATAGCTGTTCTTTTTGCCCCCTTGGCTGCTAATTTACTGAAATTGGCCATTTCCAGACAAAGAGAGTTTTTGGCTGATGCTTCCGGAGCTTTGCTTACTCGTTATCCAGAAGGATTGGCCAGTGCCTTGGAAAAAATAGCTTCTGATGAAAGCGAGCTTTCTACCGCTACTCCGGCTACAGCTCATTTGTTTATTGCCTCTCCGTTCAGGGAAAATGTAAATTGGCTGACTAAACTTTTTATGACCCATCCGTCAGTGGAAGAAAGAGTCAGGGCTCTTACCAGTATGCAGATTGATTGATTTTGGAGAGGTGCAAGAGTGGTTTAATTGGCAGTCCTGGAAAGACTGTGTATGTAAAAGTACCGAGGGTTCGAATCCCTCCCTCTCCGCCAAGTTTACCGCTTCAGTTTCGGTGGGATTAATGGATTTTTGAAATCAAAAAACAAGCTTTTGCTTCATAATTTGAAAGTACGAACCTAATTTTTTGAGAAAATCTTTTTTCTTTCAAGCTTCGGTTTTTGTCAAAACATACCCTTTGATTTTTTTTAAAAATTGATATATTATTAATGTATATGGACGGAACAAATTTTACCAATAAAGCTCAAAGAATGATGATGCAGGCGCAAAATGTGGCTCGTGATATGGGCCACCAGCAAGTTGACGCTTTGCATTTGCTTTATGCCATTATCTCTGAGCAAGACAATATTGTAATTAGTCTTTTAAACCGCTTAAATGTTGACATTGAAGATTTGCGGAGAAAGACAAGAGCAAGGCTGAATCAAATACCAGCTGTTTCTGAAAATCAGGCCATCAATCAGTTTTATCTGACCCAGGATATGGCTAAGGTTTTGGAGCGTTCTAGAGAAGAAGCTTTGAATCTCAATGATGAATTTATTTCTCTTGAGCACTTGTTTTTATCTCTTTTGGCTATTGAAACTGTTGCCAGAGATGTTTTAGATAAAGCGAATTATTTAAAACAAACTGGCGAAGAACAGGAAACTCAAAAACTTAATTACAATACAGCTTTAAAGATACTCAATCAATTAAGAGGAGGGGAAAGGGTGACTAGTCCTGACCCGGAGACAAAATACAATATTATTGAAACCTATTGCCGCAACTTAACTGATTTGGCCAGGCAAGGAAAGATTGACCCGATTGTCGGCAGAGAAGAAGAGACAAGGCGAGTGATGCAGATTCTCTCTAGAAGAACTAAAAACAATCCTGTTCTTATCGGTGAAGCTGGGGTAGGCAAGACAGCTATTGTTGAGGGCTTGGCCCAGAAGATTGTTAAAGGAGAAGTGCCAGAAAGCTTGAAAGACAAAGAGCTTATCAGTTTGGACTTGGGAGCTTTGATTGCTGGCACTAGGTACAGAGGGGAGTTTGAAGAAAGAATCAAGGCCCTGTTAAAAGAAATGAAAAAAGCAGAAGGAAAATATCTTTTATTCATTGACGAGCTTCATACTTTAATCGGGGCTGGTTCGGCCGAGGGAGCTATTGATGCTTCTAATCTTTTGAAACCAGCTTTGGCCAAGGGTGAGCTTAAAGCAATCGGAGCAACTACTCTTAAAGAATATCAAAAATATATTGAATCAGATCCTGCCTTGGAGAGGAGGTTTCAGCCAGTTTATGTCGCTGAGCCAAGCATTGAAGATACTATTTCCATTTTAAGAGGCATTAAGGAGAAATATGAACTGCACCATGGTTTGAAGATAAAAGATTCGGCCTTGGTGGCTGCGGCAGAGCTTTCTGCCCGTTACATTTCTGATCGTTTTTTGCCTGATAAAGCAGTTGATTTAATGGACGAAGCAGCCTCAGCCCTGAGACTGGAAATAGAATCAAATCCAGCAGAAATAGAAAACCTTAATAAAGAGATTCAAAAATTGGAAATTGAAAAAGAGGCCTTGAAAAAAGAGGACGGCAATGTTAAAAGGCAGAAAGTCATTGATAAACAGCTGGCTGAACTTAAAGAAAAGGCCGATGCTTTTTCTGCCCGCTGGAAAACTGAAAAAGAAACGATTGCCAATATCAAACAGCTCAAAGAAGAAATTGATAAAAAGAAATATGAACTGGAAAAGCTGTTGAAAGAAGGGGATTTGCAGAAAGTGGCTGAGATAAAATATGGTATTTTGCCTGATTTGTTTTCCAAATTGAGAAAACAGGAAGCAAAACTAGCTCGCTTGCAGAAAGAGAACCCTATTCTTAAACAAGAAGTGGGGCCAGAAGAAATTGCTCGGGTTGTTTCCCGCTGGACAGGCATACCAGTCACCAAATTACTGGAATCAGAGACCTTTAAACTAGAAAACATGGAAAAGATTCTGGCCAAGAGAATTGTTGATCAAGAAGAAGCTATTAAGGCTGTTTCCAATGCTATTAGAAGGGCGAGGGCAGAAATATCTGAAGAATCAAGGCCATTAGGTTCTTTCCTTTTCCTTGGACCAACTGGAGTGGGCAAGACAGAAACAGCCAAAGCTTTGGCAGGGTTTTTGTTCAATGACGAAAATGCTTTAATCAGGGTAGACATGTCTGAATATATGGAAAAGTTTGATGTCTCTAAAATGATTGGCAGTCCTCCTGGCTATGTTGGTTATGATGAGGGCGGACAACTTACTGAGAAAGTAAGGCGCAGACCTTACAGCGTAATTCTTTTAGATGAAATAGAAAAAGCCCATCCCGAGGTTTTTAATATCCTTCTTCAGGTTTTGGAAGACGGCCGATTGACTGACGCCAAAGGAAGGGTGGTTTCTTTTAAGAATACCATTATCATTATGACTTCAAATGTGGGTTCAGAAATTATTGCCAAGGAAGCTCCTCTAGGATTTGTTGATGAAGACAAGATAAGCCAGAAAGAAGATTTGAAAGAAAAGATTCAAAACGCTTTGAAGGAAAAGTTCAGGCCAGAGTTTATCAATAGGATTGACGAAATTATTATCTTTGATTATTTGGGCCAGAAAGAAATAAAGCAAATAGTTGATTTAGAACTGGATAAGGTTGAAAAAAGATTGAGCAGAAAAGACATTAAGATTATGGTGACCGAGAAGGCCAAAGATTATTTAGCGGAAAAAGGATTTGACCCTAATTACGGAGCTAGACCATTAAAAAGATTGATTCAAAAAACAATTCTTGATCCTCTGGCTTTGAAAATAGTAATAGGAGAAATTAAAGAAGGAAGCAGGGTGACGGTTGATTTGGAAAATAAAGAAATTGTTTTGAAGACAGATTTTAAGAAAAAACCAGCTCTCTTAAACAGCAAGAAATAGCATGAATAAAAAAGACATTTTAAACCTGTTTTTAATGATTGTTTCAGGAGCTTTTGGCGGTCTTTTAGTTTTATTCTTTTGTTTTAAAGAAAACAATAGTCTTTTCTCTCCCTTGGTTATCAATCAAACAGAAGAAAGAGTATATATTGAACAGAATGCTGCCTTAATAAAAAGCATTAAGGAAACTAAAAGGTCGTTGTTTCAGGGAAAGCAGGCTGATTCTTCTTTTTCCGGAGTTGTTTTGACTTCTGACGGTCTGGCTATTACTTTGGCCAGCAATGTAACCACCAAAAATGTAATTACTTGTTTGGTGGACAAAGAACAATATCCTTGTCAGGTTTTGAAGAAAGACATTAATCAAAACCTGGCTTTGCTTAAAATTGATAAAGACAAGCTTTCTACTAATAGCTTTTTTGATTATGAGAAAATGGAAATTGGCGAAAGAATCTACCTTCTTTATTACCTTGATTCAGGAGAATTATCAGTTAATGAAGGAATTGTTAAAAGTTTTGATTCTGATTTGATAAAGACAAACATCAGAGAAGTGGAAGCAGTAAACGGCAGTCCTGTCTTCAGCGTTGACAATAAAATTGTTGGTCTGACCCTTAAAGACGCCAATGGTTTTGTTTCAGTGATTCCTGTTTCTTTAATCAGAACTTTTGCTGGTCTTTAATTTAATATGAATATCAATTTCAAACAAGTTCTCGGCTGGATTCTCATTCTTATTGGCTTGGTTATAATTTTCTGGGCCATTTCCTCTTCCTATTATTATTTTACTGCTGAAAAAGAATTTCCTCAGCTTTTTGTTCAAGAAAAAACTGAAAAAGCTTCTTCTTCGGGTAGCGGAATACTGAATCCTCAGGATTTAATTAATCAAGCTCTGCAAGAGCAGGTTGGGCAATTGATTCCAGCCGATGCCATAACTTTATCTTTGAATATGCTGGCCTGGATTATTTTTGCCACTTTTCTTGTTTATGCTGGAGCCAAGGTGGCCGGTCTGGGTCATGAGTTTTTGAGGGGCTAGATTGACAAGATTTCTATGCTCCATTTTATTAAAGACCTGACTTGTTTTAACAGCATCTTTATTTTGACTTTTCCCTGGCAGTGTGGTATTAAATACTTAATCATGCTTAAATCATTAAAGCTTGAAAAGAATTTTCATCAAGAGATTTAAAAAAGCTCCAAAGGGAGCTTTTGTTTATTAGATAATAATAATTTAATTAAACATATGGCTAAAGCAGAGTATTATGTTCCTGATGAGCGTCCCTGGTTTAAGTTTTATCCTGAAGGCGCTCCCCATCATCTGGATTATCCAGAGGTGCCTTTGTATCAGTTCTTAGATGATTCAGCTGAAAAATATCCTGAGAGGCCTGCTTTAATTTTCTATGGCAAGAAGATATCTTACCGAGAATTAAAGGAGCTTTCAGACAAGTTTGCCCGCGCTTTGCAAGAGTTTGGTATTCAAAAGGGCGATCGCATCTTTCTTTTGTTGCCCAACTGCCCTCAGTTTGTTATCGCTTTTTATGGGGCAATGAAGATTGGCGCTGTTCCTATTCCTTTCAATCCTTTATACAGCGCTGAAGAATTAAAATACTTCTTCCATGATGCTGAACCAAGAATAGTCTTATCCTTAGATACTTTTTATGACAAAGTGCAGGAAGCTGCCAAAGTCACCCCGCAGATTGAAAAGATTATTGTCACCAGTATTGCTGACTATTTTCCGTCTTTTCAAAGAGCAATGGGCAAGCTCTTTAAAAAAATACCTTCCCCTCAATGTCCAAACGCTGTTTCTTTCCTTGATTTTATTAAAGAGAGTGAGCCAAAGTATAATCCAGTCCAAATCAATCCCAAAGAAGATATAGCTGTGATAATTTATACTGGTGGGACAACAGGCGAACCCAAAGGGGTGATGCTGACGCATTTTAATATTCTCTCAAACATGACAGCTGTAGATTGTATTCTAAATACAGAAAAGATTAAGATAAGTGTATGGCTTACCTCTGTTCCTTTCTTTCATATTTATGGAATAGGTCCTGCCCTACAATGGGGAATAATGCGTCAAGCCACAATTATACTATTACCAAAGTTCAATTCTAAAGAGGCAATCGGTTTGATTAGAAAATACAAAGTAGACTATTTTCCAGGAATACCAGCAATGTATTCAGCCTTTTTAAACTATTACGAGAAAAACAAAAAAGAGCCAATTTTAAATTCAGTGAACATAGCCTCAAGTGGTTCTAGCTCTTTTCCTGCTTCTGTTATAGAAAAGATAAAAGAGATCTTGCCGAATGCCTTTTTAATGGAAGTTTTCGGCGCTACAGAAACATCTCCTGGAATTACAATGGATATGCCTGGAAAAAATTATAAAAAGAAAAACAATACAGTTGGAATTCCGTTCTTAGACACTGATGTTAAAATTATCAATTATCAAACTAAGGAAGAACTTCCTTATGGAGAAGTAGGGGAAATTATTGTTAGGGGCCCCCAGATATTTAAGGGTTATTGGAGAAAGCCGGAAAAGACAAAGGAAGTATTGAGAGACGGCTGGTTTTATACTAAAGACATAGGACGGATTGATAATGACGGATTGCTTTATATTGAAGGCAGGCTAGACGATATGATTAATGTAAGAGGAGAAAAGGTATGGCCTAGAGAGGTAGAAGAAGTACTAGAACAGAATCCTAAGGTAAGAGATGTGGCCGTCATCGGCGTGACAGACGATTACTATGGCCAAGCCATTAAAGCTTGCGTAGTCTTGAAAGAAGGAGAAATGGCCACTGAAGAAGAAATGATTGAGTTTTGTAGAGAGAAATTAGCCCCGTACAAGGTTCCGCATCTGATTGAGTTTTTTGAAGAATTACCCAAATCCAATTTAGGTAAAACCATGCATTACAAATTAAGAGAAAGAGAGCAAAAGTAATCAATGATTCAAATACTTTTTCCTATTTATTTACTCGTGCCGAGTGGGATACTCATTTTTTTGGTTGGGTTTTATAGTTGGCTTAAAGTAAAAACCAAAGAGAATTTGATTTTCTTTGGTTTAAGCGTTCTTTACAGTCTTTGGTCTTTGGGAACATTTATGATGTGGCAGTGTTGTGGCAATGATGCAAAAGTTATCTTTTGGGACAGGTTTCTTTATCTGGCTGCTATTTTTGTCCCCCCGATAATTTATCATTTTTCCATAGAGTTTTGCAAAATCAGAACTCAAAAAGTTCCCTTGTTTTTTTCTTATCTTCTGGCTGTTTTTTTTGCTTTTTTAAGCCGCACCGATTATTTCGTTAAAGATGTTTTTAGTTATCAGTGGGGCTGCCATACTCAAGCTCAAATTGGCCACCATTTTTATTTAATCTTTACTATCATTTTTCTCTTTTTGGCAATTAGAAACTTTTTAATATTTTTTAAAAATCAAAAAGAGCAAAGCAAAAAGAGTCAATCTTTATATATTCTATTAGCCATTTTCATTTGGACCTTTACTGGATTTGAGATATTGCCTGCCTATGGAGTCGGCATTTATCCCATTTTCTATTTAGCCCTTCCTCTTTTTACTCTTATCATTGCCTATGCCATTACCGAGAAACAGCTCTTCGGTCCAATTTTAGCTACCCATGTCTTAGTAGCAGCCATTTTGATATTCCTAGCCACTATCTTGGTTTTTCCAGCCGTGGAGATAGGAGTCTGGGGCAGGTTGATTTGTTTCCTCATTATGGTTTATCTCTGTTTCCTGCTTTTAAAGTATTCCCGAGATGAGCAAACCATCAAAGAACAACTTCGACAATCATATGAAGAACTAAAGAAATTAGATGAAGCGAAGACAATGTTCTTATCCATTGCTTCGCACCAAATGAGAACACCCTTAACTATTATCAAGGGCTATCTAAGCCTGGCTTTGTCAGGTGATTACGGCAAGGTAGAAGGTCAGGTCAGAGATTTTCTGGAAGAAGTTTACCGGGCCAATGAAAGAGAAATCGCTCTGGTTAATGATTTGTTGGACCTGACCAGGATTCAAACTGGCAAGATTGTCTACAACTTTGAAAATATTCAGCTAGAGGATTTAACAGCCGAAGTAGTAAAGGAGTTTGAGTTGGAAGCTCAAAACAAGAATCTGAAGCTTGTTTTTGATAAACCAAGCAAATCTATTCCCAAGATAAAAGCTGATAGTCAAAAATTAAGGCAAGTAATCTCTAACCTCTTGGACAATGCCATAAAATATACTAAACAAGGAGAGGTAAGAGTGAGCCTGGATTTCAATCCTTTTGCCCAAACAGTTATTCTTAAAGTTCAGGATACAGGCATGGGTATGTCTTCAGAAGAAATCAGCAATCTTTTCAAGCTCTTTAACCGCAGTCAGGCTGCAGTTAATACTTATCCATCAGGCGTGGGTATTGGTCTTTATTTTGCCTCAGAAATTGTCAAAGCTCATCAGGGACGTATCTGGGCAGAGTCTGCCGGTCCTGACCGGGGCTCTGCTTTTTATATTGAGTTGCCTTGCTAGAGAGCAGGGCGTGTTGAGTTCAGAAACATAGATTTATTCTTCTAATTTTATCAAACGTGACTGATTTTCGTGCATAATGCCAGAAACATATTGTACTCTTTGAAGCCATAGAACGCTATGGAAGAGTACGTCATTCTTTTCAAAACATATATTAAGGTGGCAGGCCAGCAAACATGTTTCAAGAGCGCGAAATAGGGGAGCATTATACAAACTCTTGTATTGATATTGATTATAGTATATAATTTAACTGGAGTTAACCTTTAAGGTATATACCAGTTAATATTATGGACAATAAACCAACAAAAGGAGAATATTTAGATGTCATATTACGCTCTCGCCAGACCATCTTTTCTACTAAAGACGTGGCTTTGTTGTGGGGAGAGGAAAAAAAACAGATGGTCGCTATCCGATTGAATAAGTATGTTAGGGCTGGAAAGTTGTTTAGGATTAGACGTGGTATTTATGCTAAAGATAAAAACTATAACCGTTTTGAATTAGCAACGCGCATTTATACTCCCTCTTACATAAGCTTTGAGACGATTTTAACTAGGGCTGGAATTAATTTTCAATTCTACGACAGTATATTTGTTGCCTCATATGTGACCCGTGATATTGAGGCTGGAGATCAAAAGATTTCGTTTATTCGGATGAAAGATTATGTCTTGAGTAATACAGCCGGCATTGAGCATACGGATGGAATCGCTATGGCCATAAAAGAGCGCGCGTTCTTGGACAGAATTTACATAAGCAAGGATTATCATTTTGATAATTTGAATGCTTTGGATTGGAATAAAGTATTTGAGATCTTGCCGATTTACAACAATAAGCGGATGGAAAAGAAAGTAAAACAATATTTTGATTACTATAAAAACGATCAGCCTACTAAATCAGAAAAAATATGAAATTAGATTACTTAAAACACAAGAATATTTTATTGCAGATTTTGAAAGACATTTACTCTGATACTTCCATTGCTCCCCATTTGGGGTTTAAGGGTGGAACGGCCGCTTTGTTCTTTTATGGCTTAACTCGAGATTCTGTTGATTTGGATTTTGACTTATTAAACGAGGAAAAGGAAACGGAAGTGTTTGAAAAGATTCAAAAAATCATTGCCAAGTATGGGACAGTGGTTGAATCCAGAATTAAGAAATTCAACTTATTAAATATTCTTTCCTATGCCCCTGGCGCGCAGAAAATTAAAGTTGAAGTTAATCGCAGACAATTCGGTTCAAAATATGATTTAAAGATTTTGTTGGGCATCTCAATGTTGGTTATGGTTCAAGAAGATATGTTCGCCCATAAATTGATGGCTATGCATGAGCGGATCGGTAAGACGAGCCGTGATGTTTATGATGTTTGGTTCTTCTTAGAGAATCACTGGCCAATCAATAAAGAAATCGTCGAGCAACGTTCCGGTAAAACATTTAAAGATGTTCTGAAATTGACGATCGATCAATTGGAAAAATTAGACAACAAGCATATTTTGGATGGTTTGGGCGACTTTTTAACCGATTCACAAAAAGATTGGGCTCGGGCAAAATTGAAGTCCGAAACTATATTTTTATTAAAAGCTCGAGCCGAGAGTGAAAAGTAAAAGATTGGTTAATATAATAGAGAATAAATATCTTAAGAAATATGCTGATATTTATGGAAGTTTGGTTCTGATTGTATAATGCCAGAAACATATTGCGCCCTCTAAGGCTTAAGACGACAAAAACAGCAATAAGCCAAGGTTGCAAACCAGTTAATTAATCAATCAGCAGATATGCTTCAAGAGCGCGAAATAGGGGAGCATTATACACTCGTTGACTTTTGCTCTGTTTTTACCTATAATGCCTTATATGAACATTGAAGAAATCATTAAGCTTACTAACGCGGTTTATAAAGTAACGGAACTCTTTCCAGCTAAAGATCCTCTTAAAACAGCTATCAGGAAAGAGGCGCTTGATGTTTTGTTCTTTTCAATTCTTGTTGCTAAAGGAGTTGACCCTAAAAGCAAGGGGAATGTTTTCACTAGCTTAAAACTTCTGGAAGCATATTTTCAAATTTCTAGCAAGCAGGACTGGGTAGATGAACGCAATTTTAAGATTCTACAAGCAGAATATAGTAAAGTAAAACAATTCTTTGAAGAGCTGACAAAGAAAGACAAGCCAGAGCAGAAAAAGCAAGAACTTAAAGAGGAAAAAAAAGAGGAAAAAAAAGAGATAACAGGCAGGCAGATTGAGTATGAAAAATTATCAGACATTCAATTAAAGCTTTTAGAAATCCTGCAAAGCAATGTCCGGCTTAAACCAAATGAACTGAAAAAGTTTTTTCCAAAGATAAGTTCAAGGTCAATCAGAAGGGAATTAATGGAATTAAAGAAGAAAAACATAATTTGTGCTTTTGGGAGCGGAAAAGCTGTTTTTTATGAAATTAATCCTCATTATTGAATCCGGCCAAATGTGGCCAAATGTGGCCACGAATCCGGCCAAATCCGGCCAAATGTGGCCACGAATCTGGCCAATGTGGACAGAATGTGGCCAAATGTGGCCAAAATGTGGACAAATAATGGACAAATAAATGCAGCCAAAAGAATTTAAAGAACAATTTTTTTCTCAAATATACAAGGAATATCTAGATAAAATCTATCGTTTTGTCTATTTTAAAGTAGATTCTGAAGAAATAGCTCAGGATATTACTTCTGAAACCTTTGCCCGATTATGGAAACAAATATCTTTGGACATTGAAATCAAAAATCCGTCTGGATTCTTGTTCAAAACAGCTAGAAATATCCTGGTTGACCACTATCGAGTTAAGGAAAAGAATCCGGCCAATCTGGACAATATGTCCTTTATGGTTAAAGATGAGAATCAAGATATTGAGCAAAAGATAATAATGGACGAAGAAATGAAGAAAATCCGGTCAGCCATGGCTCAGCTTAAGGACGAGTACCGTCAAGCAGTGTTTATGTACTACATAGAACAAGAGCCAATCAGTGAAGTGGCCAAATCCTTGGGCAAATCTCCTAACAATGCCCGAGTAATTATCCATAGGGGAATGAAGCAGTTAAAAAAGATACTAGAAGCTTAGGTGTAATAAAAACAAGGATTTTTCGTCTGTTATTGTAATATGGACGAATTTACTCTCATCAAAAAGCTGGAATCTCTTAAAACAATTAAACCAGAACGCACTTGGGCTTGTTCAGCTAAATCTCAGATTTTAAGCCAGGACTTTGAACAAAAACCTTCTTTTTCCTTTAATTTATTCTTTGGCCAGAAAAGATTGGTTCAATCTTTTGCTTCTGTTTTGATTATTTTAGCAATAACGCCTTTTGTTTTTGCCAAAGATGCTTTGCCAGGAGAATTATTGTACGGCTTTAAAAAAGCTGAAGAATCAGTTAGATATGCTTTAATTGTTCCAAAAGAGCAGAAATCTGTTGCTCAGCTGGAAACAAGATTAAACGAGCTTGATAAGATAAGCGCTGAGCAGGGGCAAAATCAAGGCAAGAAACTAGCCGCAGGAATAAAAGAAACTAAGCAAGCCCTAACCAATGCTTCTCAGGATTTAGCTAATGTTCCGGAAAGTCAGAGAGCTGAGTTGGTGACAAAGATAGTTAAACAGATTACAGCTATTGAAGAAAAAACAAATGCTGCTATAATAGCTCCAGAAGAAAAAGAATACCAGGATATTTACAGATTTTTTGTTGCTAATGAAATTAAAGAGCTGGAGCAAAAAGAAGCAAATTTGAGTCAAGAACAAAAAGATTATTTTATAAAAGCAAAAGAATTATTTAACCAAGAAAAGTATTCAGAAGCAATGGAAGCATTGTATCAAATTCAACCAGAAAATTAGACGCAGTCCTTGTTTCAGAGGTTCAACTTCAGAATTAATATTTTTAATTTTGAGGTTGAACCTCAAGAGATGGACAAGGATTGTTGAAAGAGGCGGCTTGACACCAAGTGTCGGTCGACAAGCAGCCAGATAATAATTAATTATATTTTTAAAATAAAAAAATGAGTAAAAACAAAATAGGAATTATTGCTGGATTAGCTTTTGCTCTAGTTGTTGCAGTTGCTCCTGTTTCTGCTGCTTGTGATTTACAACACCCAGCTGAGTGTACAAATGATCAATTGATCGCTTTGATTACACAATTGCTTGGACAAAGTGGCACAGGTACAGGAACTGGTACAGGAACTGGAACAGGTACAGGAACTGGAACTATCGCAGGTATTCCTGCTGGTTTTCAATTTACTACCAACTTGGGACAAGGCACATCTAGCAATGATGTAAAATATCTTCAGATTTTATTGAACTCTGATTCAGCTACTAAAGTAGCCACCACTGGTGCTGGTTCTCCCGGAAACGAGACAACCTACTATGGCGCGTTAACAAAAGCAGCTGTGGTCAAGTTCCAAGAAAAGTATGCTTCTGAAGTATTAACTCCTTATGGTTTAACCAAAGGAACTGGATACTTTGGCGCTAATTCAAGAACTAAGGCAAATGCTTTAATTGCCGCAGGTGCTGGCACAGGTACTGGTACTACTTGCCCAACCGAAGCAGTTGCTTGCGTCACAGCAGGATACAACTGGGTTAATGGTGTATGTTCATGCACAGGCACAGGCACTGGTACAGGCACAATCCCTGCTGGATTTAGTATAGCTTTAGCTTCAACAAATCCAGCTGCTGGAACATTGATTCAAAACCAGGCAACAG
The DNA here is from genome assembly GCA_033812495.1 of bacterium. GTDB lineage: Bacteria > Patescibacteriota > Minisyncoccia > Minisyncoccales > Minisyncoccaceae > Microsyncoccus. The sequence continues at coordinate 17,944 of JAPXTN010000002.1, forward strand.
CTAATTTATTAGAAGTAACATTTTCAAATGGAACTTCTAGTGAAGTAAAAGTAACAGCTGTTGAATTAACAAGACTAGGTGTTTCAGCCGATGCTACATTGGCAAATGTATATTTATTTGATGGTGCAGCAAGACTAACTGATGCTGGCACAGTTTCTTCAGGAAAAGTTACATTTAGTAATGCTAGCGGAGTTATTACAATTCCTGCTAACTCAACAAAAACAATTTCAGTAAAATCTGATATTGCTGATGCTTCAAATGGTCAAACAGTTGGAGTTTCATTGTCTGGAGTTACAGCTGGCACAACATTAAGTGGAACACTTCCAGTTAGTGGAAACATATTTAGTATTGCTA
>JAPXTN010000003.1:0-14204 GCA_033812495.1 bacterium
TTTCTAACAGAGAAAAGGTTTTATCGGTTCTGCCTTTAAGCAAGGAAGACATTAAAGGGGGAGCTAAATACTTGATTATGTCTACAAAAAATGGCATAATTAAAAAAACTCAATTAAAGGATTTTGAAAATGTAAGAAGGAACGGCTTAATTGCCATTAATTTGAAAAAAGACGATCTTTTGCGCAGTGTGAAGAAAGCCGGAGAGGATGACGAGATAATTATTGCTACCAAACAAGGCCAATCAATTCGCTTCTCTGAAAAAGAAGTAAGGGCAATGGGAAGAACAGCTACGGGCATCAAAGGGATTAAATTAAGAAAAGGAGACGAGGTTATTGGTATGGAGGTAGTGAAAAAAGATAAATTAAAAGAAAAAGAATATCTTTTGGTCTTGACTGAAAATGGTTTTGGTAAAAGAACATTACTATCAGAATACAAAAAACAGGGTCGGGGAGGAACAGGAGTAAAAACAGCCAAAATTACTTCAAAAACAGGAGAATTGGTGAAAATTGAAATTATTGAAAATCAAGAAGACCTTATTGTCATTTCCCAAAAAGGTCAAGTTATTAGAACTAAACTGGCGAACGTGCCTAAGTTGGGCAGAGACACTCAAGGAGTTAGAATTATGAAAATGAAAGAAGGGGACAAAGTAGCGGCCGTTACTTGCCTTTCAGGAGAAGCCAGTCAATAATATATTATATGGTTGACGAGTTTCTAAATCCGCAAAAGATACTAGAAACAATTCCTTTAAAAGAGAACATGGTGGCTTGCGATTTGGGTTGCGGGTCAGGGGGTTGGGCTATTCCTTTGGCTAAAATGTTGAAAAAAGGAATGGTTTATGCGGTAGATATTTTGGACCAAGCTATTTCAGTTTTAAATGCCAGAATCGAGAGAGAAAAGATTGTCAACATCAAGCCTATCTTGGCAGACGTGGAAAAAGGTGTTAAAATTGCCAGTAATGCCGTTGATTTTGTTTTATTGAGCAATATTCTTTTTGAGTCAGACGACAAGGAAAGCATTTTAAGAGAAACGAAAAGATTATTAAAGCCAGAAGGGATTGCTTTAATTGTTGATTGGAAACCAGATAGTTCTGTGGGAATAAAAGAAAGAGCAGTTTCCTTTGATGAATTAAGGTTGTTATTGGATAAATTTGGATTTAAAGTAGAAAAAGAATTTGATGCGGGAAAGTTTCATTGGGCCATGCTGATTAAGAAAATATGAAAAAATATATTTTAGCAACAATTGTAGTTATTTCTTTAATTTTTTGCGGTTTTGTTTTGGCGCAAGGGGAAACAGTAATTCCCAATCCTATTCCTCACGACACTTTTGAAGAGTTAATAAACGCTGTTTTTGACTGGATATTAAACATTGCTTTGGTTTTGATGCCCCTCTTGCTGGTTTGGGGAGGCGTAACTTTTATTACTGCCAGCGGCGATCCAGGCAAAGTGGAAAAGGGGAAAAAGATAATTTTATGGACCCTTGTCGGCTTATTAATAGTTCTTTTGTCAAAGAGCTTGGTTGGAATATTACAAGATCTTGTTGAAAGTCCGGCAAGTTAGTGATATAATATAGAAATATGAAAAAAACAAAACAAATTTTAATAATTTCCTTGCTTTTTATCTTTCCCCTGGCTTTTATTTTAGCTGAATCGTATGATGATGCAGTTACCAAGACAATCAAGAATATTACGAACTATGTTTCTTTTATTGCCGGGCTTTTGGCAGTATTGTTTGTAGTTATTGGCGGAGTTATGTTTACTATTGCCGGAGATAATGAGAAAAAAGTAGGAACAGCCAAGAAAATGATTACTTATGCAGCTGTCGGCTTGGCAATAGTTTTAATTGCTCAAGGAATAACCAGTATTGTTAGGAGTTTAGTGTCAACATCTTCTTAGAATAATAAAGGTCGTTTTTATAAAAATAAGCAAAGGTCATATAATTATTTTTAAAAATATAATATGAACAAAAAGATTTTTTTAACAGTTGCTTTAACTCTTTTGGCTGTTGTTGTCCTTCCGGTTTTTGCTCAAACCCCCTCAGAGCTGAACGGCTGTTATATGAAGCATAATGTCAATGTTACCGGTTGTCCGACCAGTGGTTTTTGTGATTATAATACAAGCAACAGTCCTTGCGGAATGTGTTGTTTGCTTAATAGCGTTTACACCATTACTGATTGGATATTCATTTTCTTAATGGCTATTTCTGCTTTAATGATTATTATGGGCGCCATTAAATTTACCACAGCCGGAGGAAATCCTGATAGTATTAAACAGGGAAGAAACTATATTATGTATGCGGCTATCGGTATCGCTATTGCTTTATTTGCCCGAGCTATTCCGTCAATTGTGAAGTTGATGATGGGGGTTCAGCAGTAAAGAGTTTTTTGACATCCGTTTTCTTTTGATATATCTTATCAAAAAGAGAACGGATGTTTTCTTTTGCCGAGGTGGCGGAACTGGCAGACGCGTATGCCTTAGGAGCATATATCTTCGGATGTGAGGGTTCGACTCCCTCCCTCGGCACCAAGCAAAAACCGGGCTAGCCCCGGTTTTAATCTTCTATTTGTATTTTTTTGTTTTTTGCCCGTTCTATTTTCGGCATTCTTATCATTAAAATGCCGTCCTTGACTTTAGCTTCTATTCGGCTGGTGTCTATTTCCCTTGGCAGGATAATCTCCCGTGAAAAAGGACCGTAATAGCATTCTTGAGAAAAGTATTTTTTGTTTTCATCTTTAACAGGGTTTTCTCTTTCTCCCCTGATAATCAGAATATCGTTTTCCAGAGAAATTTCTATTTTGTTGTTCTTTATTCCCCCTACTGCTGACTGGACAACCAGTTCTTTATCTGTTTCATAAACATCAACCGCCAATTGTCCTTCTGTTATATTCCACTCTTTAGCATTTTGGACAAGATCAGTTTTATTGGTTTCAATTGTTTTATTTTTTTTGAATAAAGCCATGTTATATTTTACAAATACTTTTTATCTTTTTTAATCTTTTTAAGAAAGGGGAAACAATAATAGCCAAGAGAGAAACAATCAAAAGGGAATAAAGATTTTCTTTTTGGTTTATTATACCTAATTCTATGTAAAAATTAAAGAGGCCGTGGAAAATTACAGCTAGAATAAAACCGCAAGGAATAATCAGCCAGCGTTTTTTGAAGTAATAAAAAGAAAGGGCTAAGAAACAGCCTATTAAACCAGAGCATAGGGCATGGAGAAAAGTAGCTCCGATAAATCTGACGATGACTAAGGCAAAGGGGTTGGCAGATAGTTCTACAATTTGATTGCTGAAAACTAAAACATTCTCAGCAGTAGCAAAACCTAGGGCAGAAATAATCATATACAGAGGAATATCAACTGGTTCGTCAACGCAGGATTGTTTGATAATAAAATATCGGACTATCAGGTATTTGAAAAGTTCTTCTATCAAGGCAATGGCTAGAAGATATTTTATGAAGAAATAGGGGACTGTTTCTAACTGAAGAGCACTTAAATGTTTAAGAAGAATTATTTCCAGAAAAGCAGCGGGAACGGTAGCAACCATACCCAGGGTAAAGACTTTTAAAACCTGAAACTTTGGCTCAGGTAAATTATCTTTTCTTAAAAAATAGCCAAGCCAAACAATCCCAGGCAGAATGGCTAAAAGAAAATAAAAAATAATTTCATTATAATCTAGCATTGGCATTGACTTTTATGCTTTTCCAATTTCCCTCTTTTTCAGGAGAGGACAAGGCTCCTGTCAAGGCAATCATGGCGGCATTATCCATTGAAAACTTAGGGTTAGGAATAAAGCAGGTTAATCCTCTTTTGGCACACTCTTCTTTTAATTCTTGGCGCAGTTTTTTATTAGCAGAAACTCCTCCTCCGATTAAAACCGCTTGAGCTTGGTATTTTTCCGCGGCCTTCATTGTTTTCTTTAAAAGAACATCAATTATTGCCTCTTGGATTTCATGAGCTATTTCTATTAAGTATTCTGGGGTAATTTCTTTTCTTTTTTTGCAATCGTAAAGAACAGCTGTTTTCAGGCCAGAAAAGCTAAAATCAAAGTTTTTTTCATTTATCATTGGTCTGGGCAGAGAAAGACCAATCTTTTTTTCTGTGAACTGTTCGGCATATTTGGCTATTTCCGGACCACCAGGATAAGCTAAGCCAAGGAGGAGGCGGGCTGTTTTATCAAAACATTCTCCAACAGCATCATCTCTGGTTTCTCCGATTAGTTTATACTGGCCAATTTTCTTAAGGAGAAACAATTGAGTGTTGCCTCCAGAAACAATTAAGGCAATAATGGGCAGGGGGGTATATTTAATTGGAAAAAGCCAGTTGGAAAGGATATGGCCTTCAATATGATTGATTTTAACAGCTGGTAAATTAAAGTAAAAAGAGAGGGCTTTGGCGAGATTGGCTCCTACCCAAAGGCAGGGCTCTAGACCCGGTCCAGTGGTGACGGCAATTCGTTTGATTCCTTTTATTTTATAATTTTCTAGAAAAAGCTGGAGATTTTGAAAAAGTTCAGGGTTCTTTTTTAAAATCTTTTCTATTTTTTTAATTTTTTGCTTGTCTGGATTTTTTGCTTTTTCCAAACAATTAGCTTTTTTTAAAGAATGGACCAAAAGAGGAACAATGTTCTTTTGGTGTTCTCGTTTGGCTAGAGAAGGAAAAACTCCTCCGTATGGCGCATGGAGTTTTTCTTGAGAAGAAACAAAACTGGAAAGAATTTTTATTCCTGGCCAGTTTTTTTCCGGATTGGCTTTTTTAGCCTCGATGACGCTTATTGCCGTATCATCGCAGCTGGTTTCTATTCCTAGAACTTTCATATATATGTGCTTATTGTAGAGGAAAAAAGGTTTTTTAGCAAATGTTGCCTTTTTCTTTTAATTTTGATATAAATAGGGCATCTGGCCCTATCGTCTAACGGTAAGGACACCAGATTTTCAATCTGGCAATCAGGGTTCGATTCCCTGTAGGGTCACATTTAAATGGAAGATAAATATTATCTTAAAATAGGAAAAGCTTCGGACTTGACTAATAAAAAAGAGAGACGTTTGTATCGCTTTTTTGAAACAATAGTTGGTTTAATCAGTTTTTCTGTTTTGATTTTAGCTGTTTTCTTTTCTTTTAAATTGCCTGTTTTCGTGGCTTTTTTTATTATTCTTTACGACACTTATTGGCTTTTTCGCACTATTTATTTTTCTTTTCATTTAAAATATGGCTATGACCAGATGAAAAAAAATGAGAAAGAAAATTGGCTGGCCAAACTGGAAGAATTAAAAGAAACAAAAAGTGAGCTTAAAATTAACTCTTGGAGAGATATTTATCATCTCATCATTCTTCCCACCTATAAAGAGCCGCTGGAAATCATTGAGCAAACCTTTGAGCATTTATTGAAAACTGATTATCCCAAAGACAGACTGATAGTAGTTTTAGCTTGTGAAGAGGCAGATAAGGAAAACGCTTCAGTAATCTCTCAGAAAATACAAGAAAAGTATGGAGATAAATTTTTTCGTTTTCTGATTACTTGGCATCCTTTTGGTTTGCCTGGAGAAATTGCCGGCCATGGTTCTAATGATGCTTGGGCTGGCAAAAAAGCCAAAGAATTAATAATTGACCCTCTGCAAATTCCTTATGAGAGGATTATTGTTTCTTCCTTAGACATTGATTCTTGGGTTTATCCTGGGTATTTTAGTTGCCTGACTTTTTATTATCTTACAACAGAAAAACCATTAAGAACCAGCTATCAGCCTATTCCTCTGTATCTTAATAATATTTGGCAAAGCCCTTCAATTTCTAGGGTTTTTTCTTTTTCTTCTACTTTTTGGCATACCATGAATCAAGAAAGACCGGAACGTCTGGTAACTTTTTCTTCCCACGCTATGAGTTTTAGGGCCTTAGTTGATGTTGGTTTTAAGCAAACAAATGTTATTTCCGATGATTCTAGAATCTTTTGGCAGTGCTTCTTTTATTATGATGGAGATTATCGAGTCCAGCCCATTTATTTTCCTATTTCCATGGATGCTAATTGTGATAAAGACCTTTGGACAACATTGAAGAATATTTACAAACAACAGAAGCGATGGGCCTATGGAGTGGGGGAGGTTCCTTATTTTCTTTTTGCCAGTCTTAAAAACAAGAAAATTGATTGGAAGGAAAAATTGGCTTTGGGGTTTGATTTAATAGAGGGCCATGTTTCCTGGGGAATTTCTTCAATCCTTATTTTTCTTTTGGGCTGGCTGCCTTTATATCTGGGCGGGCCGGCTTTTTCCCAGACCTTGATTTCTTATAATCTGCCCAAAATCACCAGCTCTATTTTAACTATTGCTATGACTGGCTTGATCGGGTCTGTCTATACCAGCATGATTCTTCTTCCTCCCAAGCCAGAAAATTATGGAAAGTTTAAATATGCGACAATGGCTTTGCAGTGGATTTTAATTCCTTTTGTTATGATTTTTTTCAGCTCTTTGCCTGCTCTCCATGCGCAATGGCATTGGCTGACTGGCAAATATATGGGTTTTTGGGTTACTCCTAAGGTAAGAAAAGAACAATGAGCAATAAATTAATCATCGCTGTCTTTATTATTCTTTTTTTGGATATTGTTTTTGAAGTTAATTTTCCTCAGCTTAATGAAGTTTTAATTGAGAGCGACAGGGTAAAAGAAGAAACGAGAATCATTCAGATTTCTGATTTACACGGCAAAAGAATATCCGAAAGTTTCCTCCAAAAGATAAAAGAAAGCAATCCTGATATTATTGTTTTAACCGGAGATTTAATTGATAAAAAAACAAAAGATTACGAAAGAGTTTATGCGGTTGTTGAATCATTGGCCTTGAATAATGTTCCGATTTTTTATGTTTCCGGCAACCATGATTTAAGCCATAAAGATGTAAAGATTTTTCATCAAGAACTGGAAAAAAGAGGAGCAATAATTCTTGATGATAAAAAAACAAGATATAAAGATATTGATATTTATGGTCTTGGCTATTATTCTGGCGCTTCCAAATGGAAAGAACTGGGGGACGGATTTTCTTTGCTTTTGGTTCACGATGCTTTTCCTTTAATTAAGGAAGAAGGGGAGAATTTTGATTTAATTTTGAGCGGCCATACTCACGGCGGCCAAATCAGGGTTCCTTTTGCCGGAGCTATTTTTGTGCCTGGCCAAGGATTATTTGCCCAGTATGATAAAGGTTTGTTTTCTTTAAACGAAAAGACCATTCTTTATATTGATAGCGGGCTGGGCAATACTTTTTTGCCTTTAAGATTTTTGAACCGAAGTCAGGCAAGTTTAATTAGGATTTATTCTAAATGAATTTTTTCTTCAAAGGCCTCCAGTCTTTTTTTCAAAACTGGATAAGTTTCCAGGTCCGGATCTTTTTTTAAAATCTTCTCCGCTGTTTTTCTTATTTTTTCCACCATCTCCACATCTTTTATCAAAGCCATGGTAAAATCAGGCAAACCCCATTGCTTTACTCCAAAAAAATCTCCGGGTCCTCTTAGTTTCAGGTCTATTTCTGACAATTTAAAGCCATTATCATATTTAATCATGGCTTTTAGCCTTTCTCTGGTGGCCGGATTTTTAGATTCAGTTAAAAGAAAGCAATATGATTGCAGGTTGCTTCTGCCTACTCGGCCTCGGAATTGATGAAGTTGGGCCAGGCCAAAGCGGTCAGCCCCTTCAATCATCATAATTGTGGCATTAGGAATATCAATTCCTACCTCCACCACTGAAGTAGAAACAAGAATATCAAATTTTTTGGCTCGAAAATCTTTCATTTTCTTTTCTTTTTCCTTGGCTGACATTTTTCCGTGAAGCATTTCTATTTTAAGATTAGGAAAGATTCTTTGAGAGAGTTTTTCGTATTCCCGCTCAACTGTTTTGATTTCTGCTTTCTCATCTTCTTCATTATTGGCTTCTATTCGGGGACAGATTACAAATGCCTGCCCGCCCTTTTTAATTTCTTTTTCAATAAATTGATAAGTTTCTTTTCTGTTTTTTTCTGTAACTATTTTAGTAATTATTTTTTTTCTTCCTTTGGGTAATTGAGTGATGACAGAAAGGTCAAGATCCCCCCAGAGAGTAAGGGCTAAGCTGCGGGGAATAGGAGTAGCGGTCATAGAGAGAAGATGAGGAATCTTTTCTTGGTTTTTGGCTGAAAGAGCAGCTCTTTGCTTTACGCCAAAACGATGCTGTTCGTCAACGATAACCAGCCCCAGGTTTTTAAACAAAAGTTTTCTTTCGTTCTTTTTTTTCTTTTTGGGGGCGATTAAAGCCTGCGTGCCGATTAAAATATCAATTTCTCCTTTTAAAGTTTTCTCTAAAATTTTTTCTCTTGATATTTCAATGGTATCTGATTTTAATTTTTTAGAATAGTATTTATCTTCTTTGCCGGTTAAAAGGCCGATATTGATATTAAAATTTTTTAAAAAATTGAAAAATGTTTTGAAGTGTTGTTTGGTTAATATCTCTGTTGGCGCCATAAGCACTACTTGATTTTTGTTTTTAACAGCATTGATTGCTGCCAAGACAGCGACTACTGTTTTGCCTGAGCCAACATCTCCCTGGAGAAGGCGGTTCATTGGCCAAGTTTTATCCATGTCTTTTAAGATTTCTTTGCTGGCTCCTTTTTGGCTTTTAGTTAATTCAAAGGGCAGGGAAGCAATAAACCTGTCTATTATCTGCTGGTTAATAGGAATGCGAGGCGCTTTTTCTTTTTGATTTTCTACTCGTTTTTTGCAATTGAAAAGAGAAATGAAAAAAATGTTTTCAAAAGAAAACCTTTCTCTAGCCTTTTGAGCCATTTTCATGGAATCAGGAAAATGAATTTGATAAAGGGCTTCCTTCAACTCCAAAAGATTATATTCTTTTCTTATTTCTTCGGGCAGGGTTTCCGGTATCTTTTCAGTTAGGTTTTTTAAGATTGGCTTTAAAACATATCTAAAATATCGTGAAGTGAGCCCTTTACTTTCTTGATAAACAGGAACAACTCGTCCTAAATGAGTGGTTTCTTGAGAAGACACTTTTTCGTAAACAGGGGAGCTGAGGATAATCCTTCCGTTTTTTATAATAACCTTTCCAGCCAAAAGAACTTCGTCCCCCTTTTTTAAAATATTCATAAGATAGGGCTGGTTAAACCAGATTGCTTGAATAGAAGCAGTTTCGTCCTGGATTAAGGCCGTGATAATGGACATTTTTTTAACCCAGGTTTTTTCTAGACCAATGTCAATGATTTTTCCTTTAAGGCAGTTTTCTTCATTGATTTTTATGTTTTTGATAAAAGAGACACTGGAGAAATCTTTATAAGATTTGGGGAAATTAAACAACAAATCAGCCAAGGTGTTGATTTTCATTTTTTTTAGCTTTTTGGCAAAAATTGGTCCGACTCGAGGAACATTTTCAACTGGGTCTCCTAATCTCATAATTAAATGCGCCCTCGAGAGGAGTCGAACCCCTATCGCAAGCTCCGCAAGCTCGTATTCTATCCATTGAACTACGAGGGCTAGATGTTTTCAGGTTAGCAGATTCTTTATTTTTTGCAATCGCAGCTTGTTTTATCGCAATAGGCTTCATTGCCTGAATAGCCAGTAGAGTCAACGCAATAGTGTTTAGAAGAGAGAAGTTCTTTTTGAATGCAAAAGGCGTTTTGGCTGTAATACATAATCAAGGGCGCTCCCCCTTGTTTGTTTATTATTTTCCAGGGCGTAAGGAAAGCGTTGCTTTTTTCAAAATTAACATAAGTTCCTTTTTCCTCTTTGAAAGTCAAGGCCGATTCTTTTAACAATTCCATTTTACTGATAATCTCCTTGTCTTTTAAAGCTATTGGGTAGAGTGGGTTTTGTAGAATACTGGCCTCATACTCTTTTATTATTTCCTCGGGCAAAGAAAATTTTTCCGGAGTTTGGACAATCAAGGGCTGATTGAAATTGCTGAAATTGACTTCATATTGAATAATTTCCGCCTCTGACGCTTCTGATAATTTAATGTTTAAACTGATTTTAAACTTTTTGATTAGGCCTGTTTTCTTTTCTATCCAAACTTCTAGATTATCAATTGTTACAATTTCTTTTAATTCTTGATTGATTAATTCTTCCGGTAACGCGTTTTTATCAATTTCTATTTTGTAGCCATTATCGTTTGTTTTTGTAATCTTCTTAAATATTTTTGACTGATTGGCAATAATGTTTTGGCAGATTTCTTGAACTGCGGTTTGGCTGGGAATGAACTGACTGGAATCAATATCTGAGAGCTTGATCCATTTATCAATTAAAATGTTTTTAAGGGTTTCGTAAATAGTTTGAGCTTCTTCAATATCTTGCGGTTTGAAATAGGGGGCAAGGTCCAGTTCAGCTTGATTTAGTTTTCCATAAAGAACATTGTTTGTGATTTTCAGTTCAGCGGCCAGGCCCTTGTCAGAAGAGATTTCTGAATCTAATTGGAAATTATTAAAATTAACCCCTGTTTTTAACTGAAAAGAATATTCTGAATCTAAGGCAGCTAAGTTGTTTTCTTCTTTTATTTTTTTAATAGTTTGGCTGTCAATTTGTACTTTCAGCTGGCTGTTTGTCTGAAAGCTTTTAATCTCCGGCAGTTTTTCCAAAGCTTTATCAATTATCATTAAGGGACGGCTGGAATAATATGAATAAGCGCCAAAAGCAATTCCGCCTACAGCAATAATTGCTACTAATATTTTTTTCCACGGCAAGCGTTTTTTATCCTTAACTATTGGTTGCTCAGGAGAGGGAATAAATGTTTCTGGAAGCGCTTGAGGAACTTGAGTGTTTTCTAGAAAAGAAAAAGCTTCATCAATCATTGTTTCTTTCCAGCCAGCGCCGATTAAAGTTTCTTTTATCTCTTCCAGAGAAGAGCCCTTTTCTAATCTTTTTTTAATGTATGAAAGCAATTCTTGATTAATCATATTTTTAATATAATATATCACAATTATTAAAATTTTAAAAGTTTGACAGGAGTTTGGGGGAGTGTTAATCTGAAATTATGAAAAGAATATATTTAGATCATGCGGCAACTACGCCCGTAGACAAAAGAGTTTTGAAGGCCATGCTTCCGTATTTCAGTTTGAAATACGGCAATCCTATGTCTCTTCATTTTTTTGGTCAGGAAGCGCAAAAAGCAGTAGAGGGGGCGCGTTTAACAGCTGCTCGCTTTTTTCATTGTTTGCCAGAAGAGATTTTTTTTACTTCTGGGGCGACTGAATCAAACAACTGGGTAATTAAAGGCGTGGCCAAAGCTTATCGTTTAAAACAAAAAGCTAAACCGCATATTATTACTTCAGCCATAGAACACCATTGCATTTTAGCTGCCTGCGCCAGTGTTGAAAAAGAAGGTTTGGCCGAAGTAACCTATTTGTCTCCTGATTCAGAAGGAATAATTTTTCCAGAAGCAGTAAAGAAAGCAATAAAAAACAATACTGCTCTTGTTTCTATTATGTATGTTAATAATGAGATTGGCGTCAAAGAACCAATTGAAAAAATTGGAAAAATCCTGGCAGGAAAGATTCCTTTTCATACTGATGCTACTCAGGCTGTCAATTATTTCAACTGCGATGTAAAAAAATTAGGAGTAGATTTTCTTTCTATGTCTGGACATAAGATATATGGGCCAAAAGGAACCGGTCTTTTATACATCAAACAAGGATCATTAATTTCTCCTGTTCAAGAAGGAGGTTCGCAAGAAAGAGAAATGAGGGCTGGAACTCATAATGTCCCGGGAATTGTTGGATTGGGCAAGGCCTTGGAATTAATAAAAAAAGACAATAAAAACATTTTACAATTAAGAAATCGTTTGATTAATAGGGTTTTGAAAGAAGTACCTTTATCAAAATTGAATGGTTCTCAGAAAGATCGCTCTCCCAATAATGCCAATTTTACTTTTAAAAATATTGAAGGAGAAAGCTTGATAATGCTTTTAGACAAAGAGGGAATTGCTTGTTCAACTGGTTCTGCTTGCTCTTCTCATTCTCTTGAGCCGTCTCATGTTCTGCTGGCCATTGGTTTGAGTTCAGAAGAGGCGCATGGTTCTTTGCGTGTGACATTGGGCAAAAGTACTACTAAAAAAGATATTGATTTTGCTGTAGAGAAGATAAAGAAAGCAGTGGCTGAATTAAGAAAAATATCAGGCAATGTTTTGGAAGAATATGAACAATTACACTAAAAAAACATTAAATCAATTTTTTAAGCCGAAGAACAGAGGAAAGATTAAGAATCCTGATGGAGCAGGAGTAGTAGGCAATCCTGTTTGCGGAGACCTAATGAAGGTTTACATTAAGGTGGGGAAGAACAAAAAAGGAGAAGAAATTATTAAAGATATTAAGTTTGAAACTTTGGGCTGCGTGGCTGCTGTTGCGTCTTCTTCTGTTACTACTGAAATGGCTAAGAATAAAACTCTTAAAGAAGCGTTGAAAATTACCAAAGACGATATTGTTAAAGAATTGGGAGGGTTGCCTAAAGAGAAAATACATTGTTCTGTCTTGGCTAACCAGGCCTTAAAAAAAGCAATTGAGGATTATCGTTCAAAAGATTAAATTGGCGGAGGGAGAGGGATTCGAACCCCCGGTGGGTTTCCCCACAGTAGTTTTCAAGACTACCTCATTCGTCCGCTCTGACATCCCTCCGTATGAAAAGATTATATGGCAAAAGGCTGAATTATTCAATCCCTTCTTTTATCTCTTTTTCTAAACTATCTAGAAATCTTTTGATAAAAGTTGTTTTTTCTTTGCCAATCTTTTTAGCCTTGGGGGTGTAGAGTTTTTCTGGCAAAAATTTTAATTTGGTTTCAAATTCTGCCCGAGGAAAATGTTTTGTCTTGTCCCGTATTTTTCCGTCTTTCAGATTTCTTTTTGCATACTCTTCGATATTTTCTTCAGAATATATTTTAGCATTGTTTCTTCCCACCCAGGCAAAAGCTCTGGCAACGCCGATAGCCCCTAAACTATCAAGCTTATCAGCATCAAATAATATTTTTGCTTCTATTGATTTTGGTTCTCTCTCCGCCCTATATCTGTGAGAGGCAATACATTCTTGTACTTTTTGTATTTTATCTTTTGGGAATCCTGATTTTTTTAAGATAGAACCAGCCATTTCTGCTCCCAAAAGAGCATGGTCTCCCTCTCCCTTATCTTCCTTTGCTCTGGCAATATCATGAAGCAAAGCAGCTGCTTTTAAAACATCGAAATCAACATCTTCGCCCTTGGCCAGCTTTAAAGAAAGATTGTATACTCTCATCGTATGGTCTATATCATGATCAGCCTGAGAAAGCTCTTTTTCCGCCATCTCTTTAAGCTTGATGAATTTATTTTCCATATATCTTTACGCTTTTAATGATACGGTCAACGATATCATCAAGGTTAAAAGATTTTCTTTCTGTTTGGCAATTGTTTCTGGCAGGGTCATCGTAATTAAAGCATTGGGGATAGCGCAAGACAAAGTTGGCACTAATAATTTTTCCCTCTTTGAGAGCAGAATAAGTATATTCAATGTAAATAGAGCCAGCCGCTCCTTCTTCTCTTGCTTGAATGCAGTAATCATTATTATTGATTGTCTTTTGTATTTTTGTTAAAGGAAAGCTGTTCTCTGCCTGAGTTTCAGGACATTCTAGTTTCTCTCCTTCGCTTATTGTTATTCGTGGCGGCCATTCAGCAGGAGAAATATACTGGGCTGGCAGATTTTCTGGGTATTGAAACTCTAAATCAGAAGAGCTAAAAATATTCCAAGCTTCTTCATAGGAGCCAACGGTTATTTGGGAAATAAGCCAGTGGTTGTCAATTTTTTCCACCCTTAAAGAAACATGACGTTTTATTGCTGTTTCATCTCCGTTTGTTCTCTCAATAATATATCCATCAACTAAATAGAAGTTATTTTCTTTTTCAATTTTATTAATTTCTATTTTATCCGGCCAAGGGCTGGAAGTAAGACGGCCTAATGATTTTGAAGAATCTTTTTTCCACTCTTCTAGGAGGGTCGGAGACAGAAAGTTTTTGTAGTTTTGGTCCATGCTTTGATTAAGAATTGCCGGGGGAGCGAGAAGAGGAACATTTTTTAAAGAAGCTCCAAATCCTTCAACTAAATTTTTAACAGCCAGTTCGTTTTCTTTTTCTTGATTGTTCCAAAAATACAAACCTGTTCCAGCGATTAGCAATAATACAATAAAAATTGATAAGATTATTTTTTTGTTCATGGGTTTAGGGCGGAGAGGGAGGGATTCG
>JAPXTN010000004.1:0-14143 GCA_033812495.1 bacterium
GGTTTATCCTGAAGGCACTGTTTTTTCTATAATCTTAAATTCCTCTAAAGAAAGGCCTGCTCGTTTAATTGGAAAAACAAAGGAAAAAGATATTTATTTCATGGGAGCAAATACAGGTGTTTTCACCTGGCTTTTTAGAGATTTTGGCGTAGAGGAATTATATGAATTAAACGATCCTGGATTTTTCCCGTTTGGCGGGAAATATGTTCACGCTCCTGCGGTAGCACAGATAGCGATGGGAAAACCTTTGAAAGATATGGGGCATCCATTTGATATCGAAAAAATCGTCAAAATTGATATTCCATGTGGCACAATTGTCCATATTGATAATTTTGGATTGATGAAGTTTACTGGTGAATTAACTGGATTAAATGAAGGCGATGAATTAGAAGTAAATGTTAACGGAAAAACATTAAGTGCGGTTTACGCCAAAAGAATGATGAGCCGAGAAACTGGAGAATGGGTAATTTACCCGGGAAGCTCTTTTGGTTTACCGGAATTAGGCAAAGTAAGAGAAAATGGAGCTAAAGAATTAAATATAAAAATTGGGGATATAATTACATTCAAAAAAATTTGAATCAGATTCAAACTTCTGAAAAGAAAAAGCCCCTCGAAATTTTATTTTTTTATCTCTCGAGGGACTGTTTTTAGTTAACAAAGCTTTCGGATCCTAACGGCAGTAGAATAGCCGTAATGTGTTGACCGACTACTTTGCGAAAGAGCTGAAAGTGCCTTTTGTTGTTGATCCCTCCCAAATGGACACCCTCTAGCCGATGCAGTAGGTAGCAATTCCAAGCGAAGTGGACGACATCCAATGTTTTTACGAACATTGGATGTCTCAAGTGAAATGGCAACGCGGAAAGAAATTCCTCTATAGTTATTGCTGAAAGTTTTTCCGCAAAACTTTGAGGAATACCCACTGGAGCAATTTCACTGCTAAGCATTATCTGGCATTCAGGAAACTCTCTAGTGAAAAAGGCTTTATATGCTTCAACAGAATCTCGTGTCGTTGAGACACTCCAGCCATTTTTCAGAGTTGTCAGAGTATCCTCAAGCCAGACAACAAACTCTAATCCACTCGAGGACTTGCAGATGATTCTCGCTACCTTAATGTATTGCCTAATGTACGCCTTTGGTTTTGTCCCTAGGAGAGTCGAGAAACAGATAGGTGAGCCCTTGAAGATTTTTGTTGGGCCGATTACATCAGCAACCTCCTTATCCTTACGAAGCTGCTGAATACTCTCCGACAGATTGATTTTCCCTAAGCATTGCTTAATAGGAAAATTTTCCTCTGTCAGTCGATCTGAACCCATGCCCAACCGTTCCACTAGGGTTAGGAATGACAGATTATTAAAATCTATTATTCCTATTTCAGCCATGGTCGCGTTTAGGCGCTGGCAATCTAATTTTAGGAAGTCAATGATTTGCATCACTTTCCTCCTTTCATTGAAAGTCGCGGAAAGGAGATTTTCATCGCTTCCCGAACTTCTGCCAGTGTTTCCGCCGCAACCGCCCGAGCTCGTTTAGTGCCAGTAGCAAGAATATCCCACACGAGATCCGGCTGTGAGGCATACTGCTGCCTTCGCTCTCGAATCTCAGCGAGATAATCATTTAGCTTTGTGGCAAGTTGTGCCTTGCACTCCTTGCACCCTCGCGTTGCCGATTCGCACTCCTTGCGTACAAGTGGCGTGTCGTTGGGAGAGAAAATCGACCAGTACCTGAACGCGAAGCATTCATCAGGATGACCCGGATCCTTACGGTACGTCCGTTTACGATCAGTGACCATATTGAGAATGCGGCGTTCAGTTTCTTGGGGAGAATGAGCAAGGGCGATGAAGTTCTCAAGACTTTTGCTCATTTTGTTGTCCCCGTCGGTACCAACAAGAATTGGCACTTCTCCGACCAATGGCTGGGGAAGCGTAAAGACCTTCCTGCCAAATGTTCGGTTGAACGAACGCACGATTTCCCGAGTTTGCTCAATGTGCGGCAGCTGATCCTGGCCGACCGGAATCAAATCGGCCTTAAAGGCTAGGATATCAGCCGCTTGAGAAACCGGGTAACCCAGGAATCCGTAACTCATGTTCGTGATTCCATAGGTTTTTACCTCGTCTTTAACGGTCGGATTATGCTGGAGGTGCGCGAGTGTAACCAGAAATGAGAAGTACATGGTTAACTCTGCGAGTTCAGGTACTTGTGACTGAACAAAAAAAGTGTTTTCTGGTCTGAGACCTACACCGAGGTAGTCGCACATCACTTCGAAGACATTACCTTCAATAGAAGCGTGGTTTTCGAGATGATCAGTGAGCACCTGAAGATCGGCAATAATGAAGAAACAATCGTAATTGTCTTGAAGACGAACACAATTTTTCAATGTGCCGACATAGTGCCCGAGATGCAGTTGACCAGTTGGTCTATCACCAGTTAAGATTCTCTTTTTGCATTGCATGGTTTTTTCTCCTTTTCTGTCTGTGCCGTGTCGTTGCCGACGTGGCTGGGCTTGGTTGGAATGAGTTTGCGATACTCCATCAGATAGTCTCGACGTAATACCGCAAGCCACCTGCCAGCTTTTGCCATTGAGATATCTTTGGTTTCAGCAAAGACCATCTCGTAGGCAGCCGATGGGCTACTACTTGCTTCCACAAGAGTAACAATACTCTTGTCACCGAGGACGCAAGCGCATCGTGCCTTAATCTCGTCAGTAGATCGTTGCATAGCTTGTTATCTCCTTCTGTTGTTAAGGTGCCGTTTCTAACAGGAAACCATTTCCTGTTAACATGTCAGATTGCATCTTTTTACTTATTTTGTCAATCTTTTGTGTATTTATTTTTATATTGGAAAAATTTGTTTATTTTGATAAAATAAAAATAAATTCAGGCGGCGCGCCGGTTTCGTTGGTACGAAAAATTGCGGTGGCAAAAAAGAAGCGGCGAAAGCGAGGGCGGGCAAAAATTCCTTCCCCCCCAACTCCTTTTCTTTTTGCCCGCCTGAGCGGAAAAGTTTTTGCTTCTGCTACGCGAAGCGCGGCAATCAAAATTCACAGTCCGGATTTTCGTCAAAAAAGTTCGAATTTTGTCCAACAAATACCATTCAATATGGTGGACCCGAGGGGATTTGAACCCCTGGCCTCCTCTATGCCATAGAGGCGCGCTGCCAACTGCGCCACGGGCCCTTGTTTATTATATTTCTTTTTTTAAAACATACAACCGTGCCCCCGAAAGGAATCGAACCTTTATCTAGAGCTTAGGAGTCTCTTGTTCTGTCCATTGAACTACGGGGGCGATAGTCCAAGCTATCATATTTTTCTATTGTTATCAATGTTCTTTTATGATAAAATGTAGTATATGAATAAATCGTCAATTGTTTCTATAGCTAAAAAAGTTTGTCCAGCAGTAATAACTATTGTTGCTTCTCGAAATCTGCCGGAGATTGAAGAATTTTATTTCCTTCCTTTTCGGGGAGAAAAAATTGCTTTTCCTAAAAAATTAAAAGAGAACCAAACAACTAAGATTGGTGGAGGATCTGGTTTTATTATTTCCAAAGATGGTTATGTTTTGACTTGCAATCATGTGGTTGAAGACAAAGAAGCTGATTTTACTGTTATTCTTGATCCTGACCATAAGTATCAAGCTCAGGTTTTAGACAAAGACCCATTGATTGATATGGCTATCTTAAAAATTCAAGGAGACAACTTTCCTTTTTTAAAACTCGGCGATTCGGACAAGCTGGAATTGGGAGAAACGGTTTTGGCAGTGGGCAATCCTTTGGGAGAATTTGAAGACACTCTTTCTTGCGGTATTGTTTCTGGTTTAAGCAGAAAGATTAACGCTTCTAGTGGATTTAGCTCAGATATTACTCCTTTAAGGGGATTAATTCAAACAGATGCAGCTATTAATCCCGGCAATTCTGGAGGTCCTTTGGTTAATATGAAAGGAGAAGCGGTTGGCATTAATACAGCCATGATCATGGGAATGGAAAATATTGGTTTTGCTTTGCCTATTAACTACATTAAGCAAGATTTAAAAGAAATCAAAAGATTAGGAAAAATCCAGAGGCCATATTTAGGAGTAAAATATATAATTTTAAACAAGGAAATAGCCGGGACTAATAAAATAAAGGTGGATTATGGAGCATTGATAGTTAGAGAAATGTTTGGCGAGCCAGCAATAGCTAAGGGCTCAAGCGCTGATGCGGCCGGCCTAAAAGAGTATGATATTATTTTAGAAATAAACGGAGAAAAAATAACTCAGGAGAATTCTCTGGCCGATGCAATAGCTAAGCATAAAATAGGGGAAAAGATTGTTCTTAAGGTTTTAAGAAACAACCAAGAAATAGAATTGGAAACAGAGCTGAAAGAAAAAGGGTGACTAACGGGATTTGAACCCGTACCTAAGGCTCCACAGGCCCACGTGCTGCCATTACACCATAGCCACCATGGTGTCCCCGGTGCGAATCGAACGCACAACCTACAGATTAGAAGTCTGTCGCTCTATCCGATTGAGCTACGGGGACAGGCATATTTATTAATATCAAAAAAAAAGCGAAAAAGCAATAATCTTTTTGACTCTTACTTTTAAAAATGATATATATTTTATGTCGGGGCATAGTGAAACGGCTATCACGAGTCCTTTGGGAGGATTTATTCTGAGTTCAAATCTCAGTGCCCCGACCAAATGCGGGTGTAGCTCAATGGCAGAGCATCGGCCTTCCAAGCCGTTTATGAGGGTTCGATTCCCTTCACCCGCTCATGCAAAAAGCAGCAGTAGTTGGCAGCGGCCTTATCGGTGCCTATCTTGCTTTAAAGCTTAAAGAAAAAGGCTTAGATGTTTTTCTCTATGACCAGAAAAAAGAAGAAGAACTGGGTTTTAAACCTTGCTCAACTCTAGTTTCAGAAAGAATAAGGCAGTTCATTGCTTTTCCCGAGAATTGTATTGAAAACATTATTGAGGGTTGCAAGATTCATTTCCCCAAGAAAACGATAGAGCTCAATTTTAATCCTAAGCATCTGGTTCTCAATAGAGATAAATTGCTTCAGAGTCAACTTTCTTTGCTTAAAGAAAAAGGGATTAATCTTTTTCTAGGACAAAGAATCAACGATATCCCTTGGCAATATGATTATGTTTTCGGGTGCGATGGTCCGGCCTCAGTGATACGTAGAAAACTTGGCTTGAAAGAACCAAAAATGAAAATTGGCGCTCAAGTTTTTGTGGAAAAGCCAGACCATTCTTCTTTTACCGATGTTTTTCCTGTTCGTTCAGGTTTTTTTTGGAAAATTCCCCGTTATAATTTTACTGAATACGGCTTTTTAGCTTCTTCAAACATTAAAGCATTATTCTTTGCTTTTTTAAAAGAGCAAGGGGTGGGGCTTAAAGATATTGCTTTGTCTTTGGTTCCTTGTTCTGGAATCAAAATGATATTTTCTAAAAACAAACAAGTTGCTCTTTGCGGAGACGCTATGGGATTAACTAAGCCCTGGAGCGGGGGAGGAATAATTTGGAGTCTTTATGCGGCAGATATTTTGCTCAACAATTTTCCTAATTTTGGAAAATATGAGAAAGAAGCTGAGAGGTTTTTTAAGCCAAAGATAATTGAAGGAACAATAGCCAATAATATGGTTTATTTTCTTGGCTTTAATTTTCCCTTTTTTTTACCGGATAAAGTTAATTATGATAATGATTTTCCTAATTTTACCAAATCAATTGTTGATTTAATCAAAAAAAAGTGATAACTTTGATTATTATATTAATATCCTAAAGGGAGAGGTGCCTGAGTGGCTTAAAGGGATGGTTTCGAAAACCATTGTGGAAGAAATCCCACCGTGAGTTCGAATCTCACCCTCTCCGCTCCTGAACATGTTTAAAAAAAACAAAGAAATTAATAATTTTAGTCAGGTGGAAAAATATCTGAAGAGTTTGGAGCAAAGAATTGAGCAATTAGAAAAAGAGATTGAAAAGGAAAGAGCAGCCCTGAAAAAAGCTAGTTTAATCAGGTACAATCCTTTTAAGGGCGAGGGAGGGGACCAGAGTTTTTCCCTGGCTCTTCTGGACGAAGAAGACAAAGGGTTCACCTTGACCGCTATTTATACCCATGAAGGAGTAAGGGTTTTTGCCAAACCAGTGATTAAGGGTGAATCTCAATATCAACTTTCAGACGAAGAAAAGGAAGCAATAAAAAAAGCAAAAGAAAATTATGGCAGAAAATGAAGAGAAAATAGCGATTCGACCACCGGTCGTGGTTGTCCTCGGCCATATTGACCATGGCAAAACATCTTTACTTATGGCAATAAGGAACTTTCATGTTTTGGAAAAAGAAACAGGAGGAATTACTCAGCATGTCGGGGCTTATGAAATAGAACATAAGGGAAAGAAGATTACTTTTATTGACACTCCTGGCCATGAAGCTTTTTCTGCTATTAGGGCAAGAGGCTCAAACGTAGCAGATATAGCAATTCTTGTTGTTGACGCAGTGGAAGGAGTAAAGAAGCAAACCAAAGAAGCTATTGACCATATTAAAAAATCAGGAGCTTCTTTAATTGTGGCCTTGAATAAAATGGACAAGCCTGGAGCTAATCCAGAAATGGTAAAGCAGCAATTAAACAAAGAGGGAGTAATAGTAGAATCTTTGGGAGGAGAGGTGCCGAGCGTGGAAATATCGGCCAAAACAGGCAAAGGAATAAAAGACCTTTTGGACTTGATCCTTTTAGTAGCTGAAATAAAAAATTTGAAAACAGATCTTTCTCTCAGGCCCGAAGGGGTTATTATTGAATCATGTTTAGATAATAAACGGGGGCCTACTTTTACCGCTATTCTAGAACAAGGGATATTAAAAAAAGGAGACATCATTGGGACTAACTCAGCAGCCGGCAAGGTGCGTTCTTTGAGAGATTTTCAGGGGAAGGAGATAGAGCAGGCCTTTCCTTCTCAGCCCGTGGTTATTGTTGGTTTTGACAAGGTGCCGGCAACAGGAGAAAGATTTTTCCAGTATTTAACTCTTAATCAGGCCAAAGAGAATATAAAAGAAGGAAATGTTATCAAGCCATTGGAATCTTCAGAAGAAGAAGGCAAACCAGCGCTGAACTTAATTATTAAAGCAGACGCTATTGGTTCGCTGGAAGCAATTATTGAATCTTTGCGGGCTATTTCTCAAGAAAAAGTTGCTTTGCGCACTATTAAATTAGAAGTAGGCAATGTTAATGAAAATGATGTTAATTTGGCCAAAAGCAGTAAGGCCGTTATTTTTGCTTTTAGAGTTAAAAAAGACAATGTTGCTGAAAAAATGCTTGAAAGAGACAAGATAAAGTGTTTTAATTTTGATTTGATTTACGATTTAATTCAAAAGACTAAAGAATTGATGGAAAGAAAGATTAAAAAAGAAAAAACCAGGGTTGATGTGGGGAAAATGGAGATATCGGTTGTTTTCAGAACAGAAAAGAATAGGCAGATTGTCGGAGGAAGAGTAATTGAAGGTTTGGCAGAAAGAACGGCTAGTCTGGAGATTATAAGGGGGGGAGAAAAGATAGGGGAAGGAAAGATTATTGAAATACAGGTTAATAAAAAAAGCTTTGATTCTGTTAAAGCGGGCAAAGAGTGCGCTCTTCTTTATCAGGGTTCGGAAAGAATAAAAGAAGGAGATGAAGTAGTGTTTTTCAAATATGTGGAAGATTGAAAAAACCAATGCTTTCGTTCAGAAAGAATTGGGCAATATCATTTTAAAGGAATTGGATGTTTTCCCAGGAACCTTACTTACCATAACGAGGGTAGAATGTTCTTCTAACTTTATTGAAGTAAAGGTTTTTGTTTCGGTTATACCTGAAGACAAAACAGAAGAAGTTTTCAGTCTTCTGCAAAGAAATATTTTCAATCTTCAGCAAGAGCTTAATAAAAGAATGAAAGTAAGGCCAGTGCCTAAGATAAAATTTGTCCGAGAAACTCAAACTGCTCAAGCAGCTAGAGTAGAGAAGGCCCTAAAAGATATTGGAAAAAGATGAAAAAAGTGCTAAGCTTTTGAAAGATTGGCGTGGTGGCCAAGCAGCAAGGCAAGAGTCTGCAAAACTCTGATACGCGGGTGCAATTCCCGCCCACGCCTCCAGGCCTTGGTGCTGGAATTGGTATACAGGACGGACTTAAAATCCGTTGGGCTTAGGCCCTTGTGGGTTCGACTCCCACCCGAGGCACTAGTTTAATGCCGATTGATTCGGCAGCGCGAAGCGTGGTTGAATCTGCGCGCGAAATTCCTGAAAGTTTAATTTTGGTACGTTTGTTTGACGAAATCCGAACCTTTTTTAGCTTTCAAGAACCTCAATATAGGTTTTGAATGCCCCGAATTTAATTGCCTGCTTTTTAGTTGGAAACCAAATATCAATATGATAATAGCCCTTTTTAACGTTCATTCTGTCTTCAACCACGAAAACTTTGTTTCCGTAAAGTTCTGGAATCCTGATTTCAGTCCCAAAAGGTAAAAGATTGTTAGCCACAATTCCTTCCCTTACTTCAGAGCCATTGGCAGTGATAAGGGGAGTGCTGTCAGTCTCGTAAGGGCAGGAAGAATAAGCAGTAACTATTACTTTTATCTTCTTTTTTATTTTAGTTTGGTCAGCTTCAACTACTAGCCCGTTTTCCGGGGGCAAAAAAGAAAATTCGGTTTGCCTAGGGGCTGCTTGGCTTTCAGTAGCAAGAAAAGCTGTAAAAACAGCTAGCCCTATAAGCAAAACTATGAAATTGTAGGTTTTAGCCATATAAAAACCTCTTTTCAGAGGATAAAATAATTTTATCTTATTAAAAAGTTTTTGTCAAAGGATTTTTCCACAGCCAGTTAATTCTTGCCTTATTTACTTTTTTATGGTATATAAAAGCATATATGCAAACAGAATTAGCGCAAAAACTTAGCGACAGCGTCCAAACCCTTAGAGAGGGAGATATTATTGATGCCAAAGTTTTAGCTGTAGAGAATAATGCTTTGTATTTAGATATTGGTCCGAGAAAAACAGGTATTGTTTATGGCGTTGAATATCAAAACGCTAAAAATGTCTTAAAAAACATTAAAAAAGGGGATGTGGTTTCAGTAAAAGTAGTAAGCGTTGAAAATGAAGATGGTTTTGTTGAGCTTTCTTTAAGAGAGGCGGAAAAAGATATGGCTTGGAAATTGGTTAGAGAAAAGAAAGCAGAAGATAAGCCGTTTACCATAAAAGTGATGAAAGTAAATAAAGGAGGGTTGCTTACTGAGGTTTCGGGTATTCCAGCGTTTTTGCCTACTTCCCAGCTTTCTCCAGAAAAATATCCTAAGGTTCCAGAAGGAGACAAAACAAAGATATTAAGAAAATTACAATCATTTATTGGCATGGAAATTAAAGTAAAGATTTTGGATTTTGACGAAAAAGCCGGCCAGATTATTTTAACCGAAGAGTCAAAAGAGAGCGAACAATTCAAAAAATCCATTCAATCTTTAAAGGTGGGAGACAAGGTGGAAGGAAGAATATCGGGAATAGTTAATTTTGGAGCCTTCATTAAATTTGCTTTACCAGGCAAAACTTTAGAAGAAACTCCGGAAGAAAATCTTTTGGAAGGATTGATTCATATTTCTGAATTGGACTGGCAATTAATAGAAGACCCTTCTCAAATTGTTCAAGTAGGGGATAAGGTGACGGTCCAGGTTATTGATATTTCCCAGGGAAGAGTTTCTTTGTCATTGAAAGCAATGAAGAAAGACCCTTGGCAAGAATTGAATTTAAAACAAGGAGACATCGTAAAGGGAGCGGTGATAAGATTTAATCCTTTTGGAGCGTTTGTTCAGCTGAAAATGGCAGAAGAAGGAGATGACCAAAAAATCAAGATTCAAGGGCTAATTCATGTTTCTGAATTTGGCACCGAAAGCAAAATGAAAGAAGCGCTGGAAATAGGCAAAGAATATGAGTTTCAGATAATTAGTTTTCAGCCGCAAAGACATTGGATGTCTTTGAGATTAAAAAAATAATTTTGTTAAATTCATTATGGCCAGTCCCTTAAGAGGTCTTTTTAAAAACATTGTTTTTATTATTTTGATTTTTTTAATTTTAGCAACTATCTTTGATTTGTTTAACACTTCAAAGGAAACGGTGAAGGAGATTTCCATTACTCAATTAGTTCAAGACATTAATAATGATAAAGTCAAGGAAATCAAAGTTTTGAATGATGATTTAACTATTACTTATTATGATGGCAATGTTTTCCAAAGCAAAAAAGAAGCTGGCGAAAGTGCTAGTCAGGCCTTAATAAACTTTGGCGCAGACAAAGAAAAAGCGGGAAAAGTTTCTTTTGTTTTTGAAGAGCCAAGCAGTGTTGGTGAATGGCTTTGGCCATTTTTTCTTTTAGTTGTTTTGCCTCTTTTAATGTTTGGAGTTTTTTTCTGGTTTTTAAGCCGTCAAGCTAAATCTGGAGCAACTCAAGCTTTTGATTTTACCAAAGCCAGAGTTCAGCTTTTTGGAGCAGAAGGCCACCCCAAAGAAAAGATTACTTTTAAAGATGTTGCTGGATTAAAAGAAGAGAGAGCAGAGCTTGAAGAAATTGTTGATTTTCTCAAGAATCCGGAAAAATATTTGAGAATGGGAGCGCGTATTCCTAAGGGCGTGCTTTTAGTCGGTCCGGCGGGCTGTGGCAAGACTCTTTTAGCTAGAGCAGTGGCTGGAGAAAGCAATGTTCCTTTCTTTTCTGTGGCTGGTTCTTCTTTTGTGGAAATGTTTGTTGGCGTGGGTTCGGGCAGGGTGAGAAACTTATTTGCTACGGCTAAGAAAAATCAGCCTTGTCTTATTTTTATTGATGAGCTAGACAGCATTGGCAAGGTAAGAGGACCGGCTGTTACTGGCGGTCATGAAGAAAGAGAGCAGACATTGAATCAATTACTTACTGAAATGGATGGTTTTGAACAGAACGACAAAATTATTGTTTTAGCTGCTACTAATCGACCCGATGTTTTAGATCCAGCTCTTTTAAGGCCAGGCAGATTTGATAGAAAAATAGTGATTCATCTGCCTGATATTAAAGAAAGAGAAGATATTTTGCGGATTCATTCTCGAGGAAAAATTTTAGCTCCTGATATTAATTTCAGGGAAGTAGCAGAAAGAACACCAGGTTTTTCTGGAGCTGACCTGGCCAATGTCTTTAACGAAGCTGCTATTTTGGCTGCCAAAAAAAATGCCAAAAGCATTGTCCAGCAGGATTTATTAGATTCCATTGAAAAGGTTTTACTCGGGCCAGAAAGGAGAAGCCATGTTATGACTGATAAAGAAAAAAACATTACTGCTTATCATGAGGCGGGCCATGCTTTGGTGGCTGCTTTTACTCCCAAGGCTGAGCCGGTGAGAAAGATTTCCATTATTTCTCGAGGAATGGCTGCTGGTTATACTTTGAAAGTTCCTCGGGAAGATAGGTTTTTGAGAACAAAATCAGAGTTTGAGGCAGAATTGGCTGTTCTCTTGGCTGGTTATGTTTCTGAAAAAGTTAAGTTTCGCGACGTTACGACCGGCGCTTCTGATGATCTGGCCAAAGCTTCTCAATTAGCTAGAAACATTGTCAAAGTTTATGGTATGTCTTCTTTGGGTCCGCTTGTTTTCGGTGAAAAAGGAACAGATGTTTTTTGGGGCAATGAGTTGGGAGAAATTAAAAATTATTCTGAAGAAGTGGCTTTGGAAATTGACAAAGAAGTGAAAAAATTGATAAATCAAGCGGAAAAAGAAGCAGAAAGATTGATAAAACAAAAAAAGAGTATTTTAGATAAATTGGCAAAAACATTGATTGAGAAAGAAACTATTGAAACAGAAGAGTTTGAAAAGATAGTCAAGGCAAAGAGAAAGAAATAGGCGCATGTAGCTCAGTGGTTAGAGCACAGGTCTTATAAACCTGGGGTCGATGGTTCAAATCCATCCATGCGCACTCGTATTCTCGGCCACAAATTATATCATATCCTTTTGGTATTTCTTATTGACTAAATTGCTTAAATCCCTTAGAATAAAAGAGCCCTTTTGAAAACAGGGGGGCGTATAGCTCAGTTGGTTAGAGCGTTACGTTGACATCGTAAAGGCCTCCTGTTCGAGTCAGGATACGCCCACATAATAAAAATAAAAAAACAAATATGGAAGAAAAAATAGAAGAAATTTCTGAAATAAAACAGGGGGATACGGTCAAAGTTTATCAAAAAATTAAGGAAAAAAACAAGGAAAGAATTCAGCCCTTTGAAGGTCAGGTTTTGGCAATAAAGCATGGCAAAGGACAAAATAGCACTATCACAGTAAGAAAAGTAATCGGAGGAGTAGGGGTAGAGAAGATTTTTCCCATTCATTCTCCTTCAATTGTTAAGATAGAAGTTTTGAAAAGAACAAAAACAAGAAGAGCCAAGCTTTATTATTTAAGAAAAGCCAAAGGCAGGAAAGCAAAGTTGAAAATAGAAAAAGGGGGCGAGTGATGGAATCGGCAGACATCTATGCTTGAGGGGCATAGGGGATTATTCCCGTGGGAGTTCAAATCTCCCCTCGCCCACAAGCTCCCGGGCGATTAGCTCAGCTGGAAGAGCGCATCGTTTACACCGATGAGGCCGTAGGTTCGAGCCCTACATCGCCCACAGCTTGGAAAAAAGAAAAGAAATTGATATAATTTTGCCGAGGTAGCCAAGGCGGTCACGGCGAATGTCTGAAAAACATTAGATTCCGGTTCGATTCCGGACCTCGGCACAAGATGCGGGCGTCGTATAGTGGATATTATGCAACCTTGCCAAGGTTGAGACGGCAGTTCAATTCTGCTCGCCCGCTCCCAGATAAATTGTATAATATATTATGAAAATCAGTTGGTGCGGAGAAACTTGTTTTCAAATTACTACTCTTTCTAATGACAATGAAGGAGTTTCCATAAGTATTGACGAAAAAGAAGAGAAAAAATCTAAAGCAGATATTGTTTTGAAAACTCATAAAGTCAATAGCGTGCCCCAGAAAAAAAATGGGCAATTTTTTATTTCTTCCTGGGGAGAGTATGAAGCAAAAGGAGTTTTTATCCAGGCTGTTCCTTCTTTTACTCTTGATAAAGAGAAAAACATTATTTTTTTGATTGAAGCTGAAGGAATCAGGGTTTGTCATCTTGGATTTTTCGGAGAAGAGGATATTAATGAAGAACAATTGGAAGCTTTAGGCAGGGTTGATATTCTTTTGGTTCCCATTAATGGAGACAAAACCATTAATTTTAAAGAAGCGGAAAAAGTAATTGCCAAGATAGAACCAAAAATAGTTATACCTATGGCTTATGACTCTAAGAAAAAAGATGTTCTTAGCGCTTTTTTGAAAGCAATGGGAGAAAAAGAAGCAGTTCCTTTAGAAAAGTTAAGCATTAGTAAAAAGAATTTTTCCAATGAAAGTGAAAAAGCAGAGATAATAATTTTGGAAGAAAAATAATAAATGGCAAAAGAAGAAGAAAAAATTATTCAAGACATAGGCAAAATTGAACCAGTGGAAATTTCTGAAGAAATGAAAGAAAGCTATTTAGATTATGCTATGTCTGTTATTGTTTCTAGAGCCTTGCCTGATGTGCGAGACGGATTGAAACCTGTTCAAAGAAGGATTCTTTATGCCATGTATGAAATGGGTGTTAGGTCTGATACCAAGTTTAGAAAGTCAGCAGCTGTTACTGGTGAGGTTTTGGGAAAGTATCATCCTCACGGAGACAGCTCGGTTTATGGCGCCTTGGTAAGAATGGCTCAAGATTTTTCTTTAAGATATCCTTTAATTAAGGGCCAGGGAAACTTTGGCTCAATTGACGGAGATCCTCCTGCTGCTCAAAGGTATACTGAATGTAAACTTTCCAGAGTAGGAGAAGAATTGCTTAAAGACATTGAAAAAAATACAGTTGAATTTACTGATAATTATGATGCCACAAGAAAAGAACCAGTTGTCCTTCCGGCACCTCTTCCTAATTTATTGCTTAATGGTTCAACTGGTATTGCTGTGGGCATGGCTACCAATATTCCTCCTCATAACTTAATTGAAGTTTGCCGAGCCTTGATTTATTTAATTGATAATCCCAAAGCAGAGACCGAAGATTTGTTAAACTTTATTCAAGGTCCTGATTTTCCTACTGGCGGAATAATTTTTAACGAAAAAGAAATAATTTCTGCTTATTCTCAAGGAAAGGGC
>JAPXTN010000005.1:0-13707 GCA_033812495.1 bacterium
CGGTATCCGCTGTTGTTTTTCGATTTCCCTTAAGGATTTGAGAAATTCTTGTCGCAGGAACATTAGTGTCCTTTGCCAATCGATATGCAGATATATTCATTGGTATGAGAAATTCTTCCATCAGGATTTCTCCGGGTATTATAGACGGTATTCATTCCATAGATACTCCTCTGTCAGTGATAATCAACGATTTCCACTTCTCTATTAATTCTCCTTCCCTTCTGATGTTTTCTATGTTTTACTTTCTTAGGAACAAACATAATAAATTATTAATTAAACTTGTCTCCTTTGTAAATCCAAACCTTTACGCCAATAGTTCCATAAGTACAACGCGCTTCTGATAAAGCATAATTTATGTCTGCCCTGATGGTTTGCCTAGGCAATTGTCCTTTTTCTAAACTTTCTTTCCTGGCAATTTGCACTCCATTTAATCGTCCAGAAACTTCTACTCTTGCCCCCTTAACTTCTTTATTGGCCATTACTTTTTCTAAGGCCTGTTTAATGGTCTTTCGAAAAGGATTCCTTTTTTCTATCTTTTGAGCAATCCATTGGCTAACTAAATCAGCTGAAGTCCAAGGATTGGGAACATCTCTTATCTCTATCTTTATTTTCTTAGAAAGATCTCTTAATTCTTTCAAGGTTAATTTATTCTTTTTAAATAATTCTTTTAAAACTTCTGTTCTTAATTTTTCCACTCCTTCTCCGCCCCGGCCAATAATTAATCCAGGCCTGGCTGAATAAATAATGATATTAATTTTATCAGAAAATCTTTCAATTTCTATTTTTTCCACGTTCAAATCTTTCAATTTGGTCTTTAAAAAATTCCTGATAATGAAATCTTCCTTGAGATTTTTCTTAGGTTCTTTTCCATAATATCCATGAGACTGCCAATCATTAATTCCTTTTATTCTAAAAACTTTGGGATGAACTTTATGACTCATTTATTTTTTTCTTTTTTAATTTCGTCAAGAACCAAAGTAACGTGCGATGACCTTTTCTTTATGACATCTCCCTTTCCTTTGGCTCTGGGCAAAACTCTTTTCATTACCGGACCTTCGTCAACCGTAATCTTGGAAATAAAAAAATTATCAGTTTTTCCCGGAACATTGGCTACAGCTGAATTTAACAATTTAAGAATGGGCAATGCTCCTTTTTTTACGGTAAAACTCAAAATGGCCTGAGCTTCATCAACTTTCTTCCCTCGCACCGCATCAGCCACCAATCTTACTTTTCTTGGCGAGATGTGCAGATATTTTAATTTTACCTGATAAGCCATGTTTATTTTTCTTCTTTTTCAATTTCTCTCTGCATTTTACCGCCGTGCCTAGAAAACTTGGTTGTTGGAGAAAACTCTCCCAATTTATGGCCAACCATTTCTTCTAATACTCTTACTTGAATAAAATCCTTGCCGTTATGAACAGCAAAGGTATATCCTATCATTTCAGGCGTTATTGTACAAGCCCTTGCCCATGTTTTAATAGGGGCATCATCAGGCTTCTGCTTTTTCACTTTTTCCATTAATTTTTGGTCAACATACGGACCCTTTTTTAAACTTCTTGCCATAAATTATTTTCTTTTCTTTTTAATTTTTCTTTTTATTATTAATTTATCTGTCCATTTATTTTTTCTTGTCTTAACTCCTAAAGCATGTTTGCCCCAAGGAGTTTTCGGATATTTTAAACCAATCGGCGTCCTTCCCTCGCCTCCTCCATGAGGATGGTCGCAAGGATTCATTACTGTTCCTCTTACGTGGGGTCTGATTCCTTTTTTTCTACTCTTGCCTGCTTTTTCCCAACGAATAAACCTGTATTCTGGATTAGAAACACTTCCAATAGAAGCATAGCACTCTCCTGGTATTTTTCTCACTTCTGAAGAGGGCATTTTAATGTTAGCGTAACCAGCATCATAGCTTAATATAGTAGCAGTTGCTCCAGCTGAACGAACTAGTTTTCCTCCTTTATCTGGCTCTATTTCAATATTATAAATCATTGAACCTTCGGGAATGTTCTTTAATTTCATGCGATTACCCGGCTTAATTTCAGTTTTAGCCGAAGCAAGCAGCTTATCTCCTACTTTCAAATTTTGAGGAGCAATGATATAGCTCTTCTCTCCGTCGTTATACTGTAAAAGAGCGAGAAAAGCAGTTCGGTTGGGGTCATATTCCAAAGCAATTACCTCAGCCGGAACATCTCTTTTCAATTGTTTAAAATCAACCAAGCGGTATAATTTTCTTGACCCTCCTCCTTTATGACGGGAAGTAATTCTACCTGAACCTCCCCTTCCGCCACTTTTTTTCACTCTTAAAACTAGCCTCTTTTCAGCTTTTTTCTTGCTCAATGATTTTAAATTGTCTGCCTTTTTCTTCTTAATCATTTTATTTTTCCATTACTTCTATAGTTTGGCCTGGTTTTAATTTAACCATAGCTTTTTTACAACCACTAGTAAAGCCACTAATTTTTCTTCCTGCAAACCTTTTCTTGCGGGGCAAATTAACAATTGTCACTTTTTCTACCTCTACCTTATACTTTCCTTCCACCGCTTTCTTTATTTCTTTCTTATTGGAATCTTTTCTCACTTTAAAAGTGTAAAAATTACTTGCGGCCAGCCTGTTTGATTTTTCTGTAACGCAAGGATTTTTCAAAACTCCGTGAATAATTTCTGGCTCTTTGCCTGCTTCTTCTTTTTTAGGAGAAACTTTTCTAGCTGTCATGTTGTTCTTTAATTAATAACTTTTTAACATCTTCCAGGCACTTTTCCGTTATAATAATATTCTTAGCCAGTAAAGCGTCTAAGCAGTTCAGGTCTTTAAATTGAATAGTTGCCACCTTAGGAATATTTCTAAAGGCCAAAATCGCTTTTTTATCCATACCATTCAAAACAATCAGGCAGTTTTCTCCAAAAAACTTGTTCTTTTTCAAAAAAGCTACTGCTTCCTTAGTTTTCATTTCTTTTAAGTCAATATTGTCAACAATTATCAATTCTCCATTTCTTTTCTTCTCTGCCAAAACCATTAAAAGAGCTTTCCTTTTAACGTTCTTGGGAATTCTTTTCTTAAAAACTATTGCTTTATTCGGGCCAAAAGTAACCCCTCCTCCCACCCAAATAGGAGAACGGATAGAACCATGCCTTGCCCGGCCTGTTCCTTTCTGGCGCCAAGGTTTCTTTCCTCCGCCGCTAACCTCTGACCTATCCTTAGCATGGGCAACTTTTTGCCTGCGATTAGACATTTGCGCCGCCGCTACCTGATAAACCAAGTTAGAATTAAAGGGGCAGGAAAAGACATCTTCAATTTTTTCTTCTGTTTTTTTCATAGTCCTCTTATCTCCAATAAAGTTCCTCTTCTTCCAGGCACCGCTCCTTTTACTGCTAAGATATTATTTTCTTTGTCCACCTTAGCTATTTCCAGATTTTTTATTGTCGTTCTTTTGTTTCCTGTTCTGCCCGGCATTCTTCTTCCCTTTATCACTCTTCCCGGAACACTGCAACCAATAGAACCAATAGTTCTGTGCTCGTGCTTTACCCCATGGGAAGCTTCTTTGCCTGAAAATCCCCATCTTTTTATTCCCCCCTGGAAACCCTTGCCCTTGGAAATACCAGAAATCTTTACTTTGTCTCCTTCTTGAAAAATATCTAAACTAATTACATCACCTGCCTTAAAAGAAGAAGAATCGTCGCACCTAAACTCTTTGACGTGTCTGAATCCAGGTCTAGTTTTTTTTACTTTTCTTTCAGGCAATTTTTTAAACCCAAGCTTAACGGCTGAATAGCCATCTTTTTCTTTGGTCTTTACTTGAAGCACATTGCACTCTCCAGTAGAAAGTAAAGTTACAGGAATAACATTCCCTTCTTCATCGTAAATCTGGCTCATTTCAATTTTTTCTGCCAATATACATTTCATAATGTTGTAATAAAAAATTGGGCACCAGCCCAACAATCAGACTAGTCGGCTTGAATTATTAATATTGTTTTTTAATAATACGCATCTACAAAATACTTTTAATTTCTGTGTCCACGCCAGCTGGCAAGTTCAATGACTTCAATGCTTCCACTACTTTCTGATTAGGATTTAAAATATCAATCAATCTTTTATGAATCCTCATTTCAAACTGCTCTCTCGCATTTTTATGAATAAAAGTTGAACGATTTACTGTAAATTTACTAACTTCCACTGGCAAAGGAACTGGGCCAGCCACTTTTACCCCATTACGTAAAGCAATATCAATAATCTGCTGAGCGCTTTTATCAATGACTTTATGGTCGTAAGCACGAAGTTTTATTCTCAGCTTGGGTACAGTTTCCTGCTTTATTGATTTTTTAAGAGCGACTGGCATTTCTTCTGATAAAATAACTATTTAATAATTTTAGTAATCACTCCTGCTCCGACCGTCTTTCCTCCTTCTCTGATAGCAAAGCCCTGTTTTTCTTCCATGGCAACCGGCACAATCAATTTAACTGAAACATCAACCGTGTCTCCGGGCATAACCATTTCTGTTCCTTCTTTTAAAAGAACATCACCAGTAACATCAGCTGTTCGGATAAAAAATTGAGGCTTATACCCTGAAAAGAAGGGAGTATGTCTTCCGCCTTCTTCCTTGGTTAAAACATAAATCTGAGCTTCAAATTCAGAATGCGGAGTAATTGTTCCTGGCTTAGCCAAAACCTGACCTCTTTCAATATCTTCTTTCTTTAATCCTCTCAGCAATATTCCAACATTGTCTCCAGCCTTTCCTTGGCTTAATGACTTATTAAACATTTCAATGGAAACAACTGTAGTTTTTTGAGTCGGTCTGATTCCCACTACTTCCACTTCTTCGTTAGCGTTAACAATTCCTCTTTCAATCCTTCCTGTTGCCACTGTTCCTCTTCCTTCAATAGAAAAGACATCTTCAATAGCCATTAAAAATGGTTTCTCTGTATCTCTTACTGGCTCAGGAATATAGTTATCAAGCTGGTCAATTAAGTCAAAAATTGGCTTTATATTAGGGTCATCAACTGAAGTAGCTTCTAAAGCTTTAAGAGCAGAACCTCGGATAACCGGAATCTGGTCTCCTGGAAATCCATATTTTTTCAAAAGCTCTCTTACCTCACTTTCTACTAAATCAATCATTTCCGGGTCTTCTACCATGTCACATTTGTTTAAAAAAACAATCAGTGAAGGCAAACCAACTTGCTTAGCCAAAAGAATATGTTCTCTAGCCTGAGGCATTGGGCCATCAGTAGCAGCTACTACTAGAATTGCTCCATCCATCTGGGCTGCTCCAGTAATCATGTTTTTAATATAGTCAGCGTGTCCCGGACAATCAATATGAGCATAATGCCTCTTTTCTGTTTCGTATTCCAAATGAGAGATATTAATCGTTACTCCTCTGGCTTTTTCCTCAGGGGCTGAATCAATCTGGTCTACTGATTTTTCTTTTACTTTGCCTCCTTTAAGAGCTAAAGCATGCAAAATAGCGGCACTCAAGGTCGTTTTGCCATGGTCAACATGGCCGATTGTTCCCACATTCAGATGGGGTTTTGTTCTTTCAAAAACTTCTGCCATAATTTTTTAATACAAATTGCGTAAGCTGTAGGCTTGAAAAATCCCCGGCTCCGCATTCATATTTTTATGTTTATTATTAACACCTTTATTTTACCCAAAAATCAAAAAAAGTCAATAACTAGAAAGGCAAATCTTCAATTTTTAAAGGCTCGTCTTCCAGTTCTTCGGACATCTCCCTTTTTTCTTCTTCGGACTCTTTCATCTTTTTGTATTCTTCATAATCAAGAATAATCAAAGAAGTGCCCTCAGAATCAACAAGAACAACCTTGGCTTTTTCCTCTTTTATTATTTTTCTGATTTCATTTAAGTCCATAAGCAATTAATTATTTTCTTTTTCCTTCAATAATTTCCTGACTAATGTTTGAAGGAACTTTTTCGTAATGGCTAAACTCCATACTAAACGTTCCTCGCCCTTCAGTCAAGGACCTAAGAGTAGTGGCATAACCAAACATTTCTGACAATGGAACTTTAGCTTCTATTACTTTCATTCCCGCTCTGTCCATTGTTTCTTCAATCTGTCCTCTTCGAGCTGATAAATCTCCGATAACATCACCTAGAAAGTCAGAAGGAATTACCACTTCAATCTTCATAATCGGCTCAAGGAGATACGCACCTGCTTTCTTGGCTGCATCTTGCAAGGCCATCGAAGCTGCTATTTTAAAAGCAATTTCCGAAGAATCAACTTCATGAAAAGAACCATCATAAAGAATAACTTTCGTGTCTATTAAAGGATAGCCAGCAACCACTCCTTTAGCCATTGCCTCTTTTACACCTTTTTCTACTGCTGGAATATATTCTCGGGGAATCACTCCTCCCTTAATCTCATTGACAAATTCAAAACCTTCGCCCCTATTTTTAGGCTCAACTTTTATCTTCACATGGCCGTATTGACCTCGGCCCCCGCTTTGTTTAATATATTTTCCCTCAGCTTCCGCTTTATTTTCAATAGTTTCCTTGTAAGAAACCTGAGGCTTGCCCACATTGGTTTCTACCCCAAACTCTCTTTTTAAACGATCAACAATGATGTCTAAATGAAGTTCTCCCATTCCTGACAAAATAGTTTCTCCTGTTTCTTGGCTAGTTTCCATTTTAAAGGTCGGGTCTTCTTCTTGAAGTTTTTTTAAAGCAATAGCCATTTTCTCTTGGTCTGACTTAGCTTTAGGTTCAACTTCAATAGAGATAACCGGCTCGGGAAAGGTTATCTTTTCTAAAACAATAGGGGCTTTTTCGTCGCATAAAGTATGGCCGGTTGAGGTTTTCTTTAATCCCACCATTGCCGCAATGTCTCCGGCAAAAATCTCTTCCACCTCTTCTCTGTCGTTAGCATGCATTCTCAAGATCCTGCCAATTCTTTCCACTTCTCCAGAGGTTGTATTAAGCAAATATCCCCCTTTTTTGAATTGACCTGAATAAACGCGCATATAGGTTAAGGTTCCTACAAAAGGATCAGTGGCTATTTTAAAAGCAAGGGCGCAAAAAGGTTCATTATCATCTGCCCTTCTTTCAATTTTTACGTTCTCATCTCTGGGATCAGTACCAACTACCGGAGGAACATCAAGCGGGCTGGGCAAATAATATACTACCGCATCAAGCATTAACTGTACTCCTTTGTTTTTTAAAGAAGAACCGCAAAGAACTGGCACTAGTCTTGATTCAATAGTTGCTTTTCTTAAAACCGCTCTCAGTTCTTCAGCAGTAATTTTTTCCCCTTCTAAATACTTTTCAGTTAAAGTTTCGTCTTCTCCAGCCACTTTTTCAATCATCTTCATTCTCCACTCTTCAGCTTTGGCCATTAAAGCTTCAGGAATATCTTTCTTTACTACTTCCTTACCCATTTCTCCTTCAAAATCAACCAGCTTCATTTCAATTAAATCAATTACTGAGCTGAAATTAGATTCTTCTCCCACTGGAATTTGCAAAGCCACGGCATTCTTAGTTAATTTCTTCCAGATTGAATCCAGGCTCTTTTCAAAAGAAGCGCCCAGCCTGTCCAGTTTGTTAATAAAACAAATTCTGGGAACACGGTATTTATCTGCCTGCCTCCAAACTGTTTCTGATTGAGCTTCCACTCCAGCTACTCCGTCAAAAACAACTACTGCTCCATCTAAAACCCTCAAACTTCTTTGCACCTCAGCAGTAAAATCAATATGGCCGGGCGTATCAATAATATTTATTCTATGCTCATTTGTCTTATCTTTCTTTAAATAATCTCCCGGAGACCAAAAACAAGTTGTAGCTGCAGAAGTAATAGTTATTCCTCTTTCCTTTTCTTGTTCCATCCAATCCATAACTGCTTCTCCTTCATGAACCTCCCCTATTTTATGGGAAATACTAGTATAAAACAAAACCCTCTCTGTGGTAGTGGTTTTTCCAGCATCAATGTGAGCGATAATCCCAATATTCCTGTATTTTTCAATAGGATATAATCTAGGCATATTTTTTACCAGGCAAAATGAGCAAAAGCCCTGTTGGCTTCAGCCATTTTGTGGACATTTTCTTTTTTCTTCACCGAAGCTCCTCTGTTTTCCGAAGCCTCAATTAATTCTTCTGCCAGTTTTTCTTTCATTGGTTTTCCCTTTTTCCCCCGAGAATTGGAAATAATCCATTTCATCGCCAAGCTTAATCTCCTGCCGCCTTTTACTTCCATTGGCACCTGATAAGTTGCTCCGCCTACTCTTTTTGGTTTTACCTCTAAAGACGGAGAAACATTTTGAATTGCTAATTTAAAAACCTCTAAGGGGTCTTGTTTTGTTCTTTCTCTGATAATATCAAAAGCGCCGTAAACTATCTTTTGAGCCACGGTTTTCTTGCCGTTGTACATTACCTGATTAATGAATTTGGAAACCATTAAATCATTGTAAATAACATCAGGATTGATAGTTTTCTTTTTAAAGTCTGCTGCCATATTATTTTGGTTTCTTAACTCCGTATTTGCTTCTCTCTTTTTTTCTTCCTTCTACTCCGCCACAATCATAAGTTCCTCTGACAATATGATATCTTACCCCAGGCAAATCCTTAACCCTTCCTCCTCTTATCATAACGATAGAGTGCTCCTGAAGATTATGACCTTCGCCAGGAATATAGGCAGTGACTTCCATGCCATTAGACAATTTTACCCTGGCTACTTTTCTCAAGGCAGAATTCGGCTTTTTGGGCGTAGTAGTAAAAACTTTCAGGCAAACCCCTTTTTTAAAGGGAGAATCGTATTTCTTAGGTTTGTTCTTCAAAGGATTAAAACCAAAAGCCAAGCCCGGAGCTTTATCCTTCTTTTCAGCTGACTTTCTTTTTCTTTTTATTAATTGATGAATCGTTGGCATAAAATATGAAATAAAAATAACAGATAAAAGGAAATTTGTCAAATATAAAAGCGCGCAAAGTTAAAATGCCAGCCTCATTTTACAAACTTAAAAACTGGAAATGTCTGGATAGTAAAAAATAAACCTTTTACTGATTGGAAAGTTCAATTTTTATTTGATTAATATCTTCTTGCATTTTAATCACACTCTCCTCTAGAGTTTCAATCCTTTTTTCATTATAGACGGCTAAGCGAAAAAAAGAATAACAAGCCAAAAAAGCAATAGCGATAATAAGAAGAACCTTTAATATTCTATATTCTTTATCTTTTTCCATTTTTTAAAAATTATTATTTTAATAAACCAACCTTTATTATCTCGCTGTCCAGCCTCCATCAACAAAAAGAATTGCTCCAGTAACATACTTGGAGTCATCAGAGGCTAAATAAAGCGCTGCTTTGGCAATATCTTCCGGCTCTCCCATATATCCCAAAGGAGTAGCTTCTTCTATCGGCTTTCTGTAATCAGAATTATCAGCCAAAGATTGAGTCATTTTTGTTTTAATGAATCCAGGAGCAATAGCATTAACTCTGATTCCAGTGCTGCTTAAATCCAAAGCACTAGCTCTGGTCAATTGAACTACTCCCCCCTTAGAAACACAATAAGCAATAGAGTTTGGATATCCTACTGCTCCCAATATAGAAGCCATGTTAATAATAGAACCCTTAATATTATTTTCTTTCATATAACGAGCAGCAGCTCTTGTTCCATAAAACACTCCTGTTAAATTAATGGCCAGGGTTTTATCCCAAGATTTATCGTCAACAGAAATAATGTCTCCATTTAAAGCAATGCCTGCATTGTTTACCATAATATCCAAACCCTTAAACCTTTCTCCTGCTTCTTTCACTAAATTTTCTACTTCTTCTTTTTTAGAAACATCACATTTAATAAAAACAGCTCTTTCTTTATCAGGAACAGAAAATTCATTAATATCAGAAAAAACAACAAAAGCTCCTTCTTTAAGGAACTCTTCAGCAATGGCTTTGCCTAAGCCCGAAGAAGCTCCTGTAATAATTGCTTTTTTTCCTTCTAGCCTCATATACTATAATTATATCTCTTCTTTTTTGTTTGTCAAATAAAAAGAGGGGGCATTATTACCCCAATTTTCTCAACAAAGCAGGATTTCTTATCTCTTCCCGCCTCAAGATATTCATAGCTTGCTGAAGGCGGTTTTGGTAGACATGGAGCGAATCGCTCTGGTCTATAATTCTGCCAATCTGGCAATTGTTCGGAAAGAATATTTCCTTGTTTAACATTGAAACAAGACCGATTATATTGCCCGGCAAGGCGTCAAGAAGATCTCTTGACCTCCAAGAAAGATGCAAATCAACAACTCTTTCCTGATAATGCCTAAACCAAATTCTTTGAAGGCAAGGCGGAGATTCACTTCCCAAATCAGAAGAAGGATACCAGGTAATAGCCTGGTGCCTGTTGGAAACAATTCCAGATTGAATTGATTGAGCCAGTAACTCTCTTAGCTTTAAAAGCTGGTCTCCATAGGTTTCAATCAAACGCTCAATATAAAGATAAGAAAACCTGCGCTTGTCGTTTGGCGACAGCTTTCTGTAGTTTTCATACCAATTGCGGTTGAATTCATTGCGATAAGCCTCAATAGCCTTTTCTTTTAAGGCAAATCCAGGTGGGGCAATACCTTTTTCAATCTCAACAACAGCTGAATCAATGAAAACAATTGTTTGAACAGTGTCTCTGGCTGTTTTTGGCTCTTTTTCTGAACCGAAAACAACATCTTGTCCATAGTTTACAACATTGTAGAGAGCTTCAATCCAGGCATTATTGAAACTCTGGCTGATTACTTCAAAGTAAGGAATCATTCATCTTTTCTCCTGCTCATTTCATTTTGGAAATGAACTAAATTTTTAATACTATAATTTTCTGTTTTCGTCAAACCAAAGGCAGGCCGGTAAAAAGATAAAAGATTTTTTCAGTAAGAGACGAGACAAAGTTCATATCAGTAAAAAAGATAAGGAAAAGAAGAATAAAAAAGCCAAATTTAGTTAAAAAACTTTTTAAAGCAATAAATCCATCTCCCAAGATATCAAAAAGAACATACGAACCGTCCAAAGGAGGAAGAGGAATAAGATTAAAAATTGCCAAAACAATGTTATAAAAAACAACAAGGTAAAAAAACTGATAAAATCCTGATGGAAAAAAAGGAAGACGCACAAACAAACCAAAGATTAAAGCTAACAGCAGATTAGCCAGCGGTCCGGCCAAAGAAATCTTTAGCCCTCCCCATCTTTTATCTCTAACATTATAAAAATCAATAGGCACTGGCTTGGCCCAACCGACTATTGGCCCTTTTCCTCCGCTTAAAAGCAATAAAAACAAAGGTACAATAAAAGAGCCAAGCGGATCAAGATGATTAAAAGGATTCAAATTCAATCTCCCGCTCTCTTTAGCTGTTGGATCGCCAAGATAATAAGCAACAGTGCCGTGAGCCACCTCATGAATAATTATGGAAAAAAGAATAATCGCCAGACCAATAATAATAAGCAATAAATCCATATGTTAAATTGTATACCATAAATTGAAAAGACTTGCAATTATTAATTTTTCTGCTAATATGCAGATATATGGAAAAAAAATGCGCTATTTGCGGAAAATCTTCATCAATGGGAGGAGAATATTACAAGCTTATTTCCAGATATAATCCTTCTCCTAAAAAAAGAAAATATCCCAATCTTCAATGGGTTAAAATTCCCCTTGGAACAACCCAAAAAAGATACAAAGAATTTGCAGGAAAGAAAGTTTTGGCTTGCGCAAAATGCATTAAGGCTTTGACTAAGAAAAATTAATTTCTTCGGGCTGTCGTATAACGGTATTATTTGCGCATGGGGTGCGTAAGACCTGGGTTCAATTCCCAGCAGCCCGACCATTCAAGACTTTCGGAAAATTTGGAAGCGATTGATTGCTTGCTCCGCCCCGCAGAGGCGGGGCTACGCTCGCATTTTCCCTTATATTTCGGGATTAAATCAAAGGGCGGGCGAAGCCCGAAATGGATTTTTCTGTCCAGCATTTGGCGGTTCGTTCCAATTTTTTCCGCAAAGATTTTTATTTCATAAAAATCTTCAGACAAAGCAAGTTTTTCGGCGTGGTGAGCGTCTTTTATCCAATTTCTCAATGGTTCGATCCAATTGTTTCTCTTTCGCCCAAAATCAGACTTTTTCTTTTTGAGGTCTGTTTTTGTTTTGATAAGCTCATCTTTTTTAGCAAGATAAGTTTCTTTTTCAATCGTACCGTCAAGAAAAGCATTGACCAGTTTATCAAGTTTTATTTCCGTTTCTTTTATTTTCTCATCAAGATTTTGGGCGAAAGATTGCGCCGACTGGGCATTTTCTTTTTCCCATACTTCCACTTTTGCTAACATCTTTTGTGCCCAGTCGTCGCAAAGAGCGACTTTTTGAAGCCTCTCTTTTAATTGTTTAGCGAGCAAGTCCTCCCGCAAATACCTCTGCGAACATTTGCCAAGTTTTTTAGTGCACCGGTAATAGCGATATGTTCCGCCGTTTCCATGCGCGTATTGCGCTGTAATTGCTCCGCCACACTCGCCACAGGTTAAAAATCCGATAAATGGAAAATTATGTCTCTTTTTGCTTTTGCGGGGTCTTGCTCGCTGTTTTAATACTTTTTGAACGGCTTCAAAAGTCGCTCTGGAAACAATTGCCGGAAAATCGCCCTCGTAGCTCTCGCCATTATGCAAGATTATTCCAAGATAAACTTTGTTAGTTAGCATTCTTTGCAGTGTTGCTTTACAAAGCGGTTTTCCGGTTTTGCTCACCACGCCCCAAAAACTCAGGCGTTGGCCCAAAGATTCCAAAGTATGCCGGCCTTGCGCAAATTCCTCAAACGCCTTTTTGATAACTTTTGCTTTTACAGGGTCTGGTTCAATATTTCTTGTTTTCGGATTGTTCACATAACCGAACGGCGCAAGGCCAGGCCACTCCCCGCGCCTGAGTTTTTGGCGAATCCCGCGCTTTACATTTTCCGATAAATTATCGGAGTAGTATTTTGATTGGCCAAAGGCGACTTGAAGCATAAAGAGCCCTTGCGGAGTTGGTTCAAACCAAAAAGTGGGAAAGCGCAAAGAAGCGATCTTGCCTTGATCTATGAGGTAAATAATCTGCCCGCCGTCAACAGAATTACGAGCAAGGCGGTCAGGGTGCCACGCCAAAATACCAACAGGATTTTTACTGGCGTGAATTTTTTCAATCATGGCATTAAAAATTTCTCGCCCGGGCTTCTTTGCGCTTTTACTTTCTACAAACTGTTCAATGATTTCTATGTTTTCTCGCTTGGCATACTCTGCCAACTCCGCAAGCTGGGCCTCAATAGACATTACTTGTCTTTCTTCGTCTTCCGTTGATTTGCGAGCGTAGAGAAAAAATTTTGTTTTCATAATATTTACTCCGTTAGGTTAATAATTGTCGCCTTTGGCCACTGTGCCAAAGGCGCAGTGTTGTAAAGCGCGGGATTAAAACTTGCTTTGTTCTCTTGCCTTCGGCAAGAGGCGGAAAAAATTGGAAAGCAAAAACATTTCAATAATTCTTTTAAGGATATGTTTTTGCTCCGGTGGCTTCGCCACCACGAACCGCCAAATGCTGGACAGAAAAATCCATTTCGGGCTTCGCCCGCCCTTTGATTTAATCCCGAAATATAAGGGAAAATGCGAGCGTAGCCCCGCCTCTGCGGGGCGGAGCAAGCAATCAATCGCTTCCAAATTTTCCGAAAGTCTTGAATGGTCGCAATTACTGAACGAAGCTCGAACCTTTTTCGAGCAACAATTTCTGC
>JAPXTN010000006.1:0-13464 GCA_033812495.1 bacterium
AACCGGGAATGATTCCTGCTGTTCTTTATGGTCCAGGATTAGAAAACATTCTTCTTCATGTTGATAAGAAAGCCCTTGAAAAAGTTTTTCAAGAAGCAGGAGAAACTTTGATTTCCTTGAAAGTGGATAATGGGCAGACATATTCTGTTTTGATTTACGATACCCAAAAGAATCCCCTTACTTCAGAATTGATTCATATAGATTTTTATCAGCCCAACTTAAAAGAAGAGGTAGAAACAGAGGTTGCTTTGGAAATTGAAGGAGAAGCTCCAGCAGTAAAAAACTTGGAAGGAACATTGATTACTAATATCAAAGAACTGAAGATTAGGGCTTTGCCTAGCAATTTGCCCAACAAAATTAAAGTAGATGTAAGCGGATTAAAAACATTTGACGATTTTGTTTTGGTAAAAGATATTAAAGTGCCTCAAGGAGTAACTGTTCTTGATAATCCTGAAGAAATTGCAATTCAGGTGGTGGCTCCGGAAAAAATAGAAGAAGAGCTTGCTCAGCCAGTTGAAGAAAAACTGCCTGAAACAGAAGAAGCGCCAACCGAAGAAAAGAAGGCACCCTAAGTAAAATGTTTAAAGCAAGAGAAAACATAATTTTCTTATCCCTTCTTTTTGCGATAACCATAGCGCCCTTTTCTGTTTGGGCTTATGATTTGGAAAAACTTTGCGGAACAGGAGAATGGGAAACTGAATGCAATCAGCTTTCTGAAGAAGAATGTCAAAATCTTTGCAACCAATGCCTTGATTATTTAAATCAGAAAGGAGCTCAGATTCAGCAGGAAATCTCAGAAACCAGCCAGAAAAAGCAAACTCTTCAAAATCA
The DNA here is from genome assembly GCA_033812495.1 of bacterium. Taxonomy (GTDB): domain Bacteria; phylum Patescibacteriota; class Minisyncoccia; order Minisyncoccales; family Minisyncoccaceae; genus Microsyncoccus. Next base: position 832 of record JAPXTN010000006.1, read on the forward strand.
AATAGCCACCTTAAACAAGAAAATCAAAGATTTGAATTATCAAATTTCTCAATCTAACCTTTCTATTAAAAGTTTAGGTTTTCAAATAAAAGATACAGAAAAGTCCATTGCTCAAACTTCTGAAGAAATTGATAAACAAAGAGAAAAAGTGGCTGAGATTTTGCGGGCAGTGCAAAAAGAAGACAAAAAGGATTTTTTGGAAATAATGATTGCCAGTGATACTGTTTCCCAATTTTTTGATAATATGATTTATCTGGAAACTTTGAGCGTCAAAAACAAAGAAGCGTTTTTGAATCTTCGGGCCCTGGAAGACAGCTTAAAATCAAAAAAAGTTTCTTTGGAAGAAGAAACCGATGAATTAAAAAACCTGGTTATTATTCAGGGAATCAAAAAAGAAGAAAGTTCTAAAACTAAACAAGAAAGAGAATATTATCTTAATTTAACCGAAAAAGAATATCAAGCCAAACTTCAGGAAAAACAGGAAATTGATAAGCAGGCAGCGGAAATTAGTAAACGTATCTTTGAATTGGTGGGAGTAAAAGAAGAGGGGATTGAGTTTGGAGAAGCAGTAAAAATAGCTAAAAATGTAGAAAAAATAACTGGGGTCAGAGCTGCTTTCCTTTTGTCTATAATTCATCAAGAATCGTATAATAATGGAAAGTTTGGAGGCAATGTTGGCCAGTGCTATGTTACTAATTTCACTACTGGCGCGGGAACAGATTTAAAAGGAAATTCCAAGCAAAGAGTAATGAGTCCGAGCAATATTTCTTTGTTTTTGAAGATAACTAAAGAATTGGGAATGGAGCCAACCAAAACTCCTGTTTCTTGCTGGATGCCTTTGTATTCAGGAGGCGTTCCTTATGGCTGGGGAGGAGCAATGGGTCCAGCTCAATTTATTCCTTCTACCTGGGAGCTTTACCGGGAAAAGGTTTCAGCTATTACTGGCAGACCGGCTAATCCCTGGAATGTAAACGATGCCTTTTTAGCTGCTGGTTTGCTTTTAAGAGATAATGGCGCTGCTCAAAATGAGTTTAGGGCAGCAATGAGATATTTTTCTGGCAGTTCTTGGACGGCGCAAGAGGAGTTTTACGGCCGTAGCGTGGTAGCCAGGGCTAATGAATACCAGAAAGATATTGATATTCTAGAACAAGCAGGAAGCCTTTAATTTTTTGATAAAGCAGAAAGTATTTTATCAATCCTTCCTTCCATAATTGATTCAATATCGTGCCAGTTTTTGTTTATTCGGTGGTCAGTTACTCGGTCCTGAGGAAAATTATATGTTCTGATTTTTTCTTCCCTGCTGGCTGTTCCTATTTGCGATCTTCTTGCTCCGCCTAATTCTTTTTCCAGTTCTTTTTGTTTTTGCTCTAAAAGTCTGGCTGATAAAATGGCCAGGGCGTTTTCTTTATTTTGCTGCAAACTTCTTTCTGACTGAGAAGTAACCACCAGGCCAGTAGGAAGATGAACCATTCTTACAGCAGTCATTCTTTTATTAACGTATTGTCCTCCTGGGCCAGAGGCCTTGCAAACTTCAAACCTAATGTCTTGGGGTTTGATGTCAATTTGAGTTTTATCTGGTTTGGGTAAGACAGCTACCGTGGCTGTGGATGTATGAACCCGTCCTGATTTTTCTGTCTTTGGAATTCTCTGCACCCTATGGACACCAGCTTCATTTTTTAATTTTTCATAGATATTTTCTCCCGATATTTCAAAGATAACCTGTTTTAATCCCTTAATATCTGTCTGCTGATAATCAAGAATTTGGGTTTTGAGGTCATGGTCTTGAGCATAGCGTGAATACATGCGAAAGAGGTCATTGGCAAAAAGAGCGGCTTCTTCTCCGCCTACTCCTGCTCTAATCTCCATGATTATAGCATTGAACTTTTGCTCCATAATTACTTCTTTTTTTTGGCCATTCTCTGCTTGAATTTCTGCACTTGCCCTACTTGGCCGGCATTTCTTTCTTTTCCTGTATAGAAAGGATGGCACTTGGAGCAGATTTCCACTTCCATGTTTTCTTGAGTAGAGCCAACTTCAAAGACAGCTCCGCAAGAACAGCGAACCTTGGCTTTCTCAAAATATTGAGGATGGATGTCTTTTTTCATATTGGTAAATATTATCAGAAAAGTTGTTTAAAATCAAGAGCCCTTGCCTTTAATTTTTATTTATGATATATATTTATGTACTATGGATACAGAAACAGCAAAAAAAGAATACGGCCTTTCTTTAGAAGAAATGATTAAAGCTGGTCTTGGTTTTGGTCATAAAAAATCAAAGCTTCATCCAAAAATGAAGGATTATGTAGCTAAACAGAAAGATAAAATTTATTTAATTGATTTGGAAAAGACAGCGGAAAAATTGGGAGAGGCCTTGGATTTTTTAAAACAAGTAAAGCAAGAGGGGAAAACAATTCTTTTTGTCGGCACTAAAATAGCGGCAAGGGATTTGGTAGAAGAAACAGCCAAGGCCTGTAATTGTCCTTTTGTAAATGAAAGATGGATTGGTGGGACTTTTACCAACTTTAAGGAAATAAGAAAAAGGATAAACTATTTTAAGGAATTGGAGAATAAAACTAAAGACCCAGAGTTTGAAAAGAATTATGTCAAAAAAGAAAGATTGAGCATTCAGAAAGAGCTGGAAAGAATGAATGCTAAATTCAGAGGGATAAAAGATATGGAAGAATTGCCGGCCGCTGTTCTTGCTTTAAGCGCTCATAAAGAAAGCATTGCCGTAAAAGAAGCGCAGAAATTAGGCGTTAAAGTTATTGCCCTTGTTGATACAGATACTGATCCAACAGGAATTGATTATCCCATTCCGGCCAATGATGATGCTTTTTCTTCAATTGAATATATTTTAAATAAAGTTCAAGAAGTATTAAAAGGATAATTATGGTGGAAATTGAACTAATCAAAAAGCTTAGGGAAGAAACAGGAATTTCTTTGGCTGATTGCAAAAAAGCCCTGGAAGAAACAGGGGGAGATATTGAAAAAGCAAAAGAGGTATTAAGAAAAAGAGGAGAAGCGGTAGCCCAGAAAAAAGGAGAAAGAAGCGTCGGGGCAGGCATTATTGATTCATATATTCATTCTAATAAAAGGCTGGGAGTAATGATTGAATTGGACTGTGAAACTGATTTTGTTGCCCGCTCAGAAGATTTTCAGAATCTTGCTCATGAGCTTTGTTTGCAAATAGCTTCGATGAGCCCGCTTTTTGTTAAAGAGGAAGATATTCCTGAAGAGATTTTGAAAAAAGAAAAAGAAATTTACGAAGAACAAGTTAAAGCTTTGAACAAGCCCAAAGAAATAGTAGAAGGAATAATAAAAGGAAAACTGGAAAGATATAAAAAAGAGAACTGTTTGCTTAATCAGCCCTGGATTAAAGAAGAAGACAAAACAATCCAAAATTTGATTAATGAATACATTGCTAAAACCGGAGAAAATATTTTGGTAAAAAGATTTGTCAGATATGAGCTTTGAAATTATTTTGCCCATAGCACTTGTTCTAAGTTTGACTGGAATAGCTTTTTTAATTTTAAGAAAAAAATCGGAAATTGCTTCTTTGCCAGAAAGAGAATATTTTCCAAAGACAAGGAAGTTTATCAAAAGAGAAAAACAAAAAGTTAATTTGTACCTTAAAGAAAAATCAGCGCGCTGGGAGAATATCTTACAAAAACTTCTTTTAAGAGCGAGAATTGTTTTTTTAAGAGCGGATAATAAAATACTGAGCTTGACGCAAAGGTTAAAGCAAAAGAAAGAAAAGAAAAGTCCTGATAAGTATTGGAAAAACATCAAAACATCTTTAAGGAAAAATCCTTCCCAGAAAGATAGGCCGGCATAGCTCAGTGGTAGAGCAACTGTTTTGTAAACAGTAGGTCGGGGGTTCGAATCCGTCTGCCGGCTCATGAGGCGTATTGACAATTAAAAAAAAGCAGAGTAAGATAATTTTTGCTCGGAGTTCTTTTAAAATATAAAAGTAGGTTTTTTAGAGTTGTTCCGCGATTTTTATTGAGAGTTTGATCCTAGCTCAGGATGAACGCTGGCGACGTGGATCAGGCATGCAAGTCGTACGGTCATACTCCTTCGGGTGTATGATAGTGGCGAACGGGTTAGTAATGCGTAGATATCACCCCTTCACTCAGGCATAACTTGGAGAAATCCAAGATAATTCCTGATGGTCCGAGAAATCGGTAAAGGTTTTCCGGTGAAGGACGAGTCTACGTCCTATCAGCTAGTTGGTGAGGTAAAAGCTTACCAAGGCTATGACGGGTAGGCGGAGTGAGAGCTTGTCCGCCAACAATGGCACTGAGATACGGGCCATACTCCTACGGGAGGCAGCAGTCGAGAATATTGCACAATGGGGGAAACCCTGATGCAGCGACGTCGCGTGCGGGATGAAGATCTTCGGATTGTAAACCGCTTTTCTGTGGGAAGAATTTTTGACGGTACCATAGGAATAAGGGGTGACTAAACTCGTGCCAGCAGTAGCGGTAATACGAGTGCCCCGAGCGTTATCCGGATTTATTGGGCGTAAAGAGTCTGTAGGCGGTTCATTAAGTTCTTCGTTAAATCTTCAGGGCTTAACCTTGAAGCTGCGGGGAAAACTGATGGACTAGAGGATGTTAGAGGCTGATAGAACACTCGGTGGAGGGGTGAAATCCGTTGATATCGAGTGGAATACCAAAAGCGAAGGCAATCAGCTGGGGCAGTCCTGACGCTGAGAGACGAAAGCGTGGGGAGAGAAAAGGATTAGATACCCTTGTATTCCACGCCCTAAACTTTGAACACTGGTCATTGTAAGTGTCGACCCTTGCAGTGGCGAAGCTAACGCGTTAAGTGTTCCGCCTGGGAAGTACGGCCGCAAGGCTAAAACTCAAAGGAATAGACGGGGACCTACACAAGCGGTGGATCACGTGGCTTAATTCGACAACAAGCGAGGAACCTTACCAGGGCTTGACAAACTATTGAAGGCGCTTTGAAAAATGCGCTTACCCGCAAGGGACAATAGTCCAGGTGCTGCATGGTTGTCGTCAGCAGGTGGCTTGAGTTGCTCCCTTAAATGGGGTAACCTGCGCAACCCTTGTCCTATGTTTTATATGTCATAGGAGACTGCCTAGGACGACTAGGAGGAAGGTGAGGATGACGCCAAATCAGCATGGCCTTTTGATGCCCTGGGCTGCACACGTGATACAATGGAGCCGACAATGGGAAGCGAAAGAGTAATCTGGAGCTAATCCTATCAAACGGCCCCCCAATACGGATTGAGGTCTGAAACCCGACCTCATGAAGCCGGAATCGCTAGTAACCGCAGATCAGCCATGCTGCGGTGAATATGTCCCTGGGTCTTGTACTCACCGCCCGTCACGTCAAGCGAGTTGGGAATGCCCGAAATCCCGCATTAGCGGGCCTAAGGTAGGCTCAATGAGAGGGACGAAGTCGTAACAAGGCACGGGTAGCGGAAGCTGCTCGTGGATCATTTATTTTAGAAAGTTTGTCGACAAGAATTAGTTCGCGAGTGATCACTGAATTAATTCTTAAGGCGTTGGTCTTTCTGCCTTTAAAAAAGACTAATTCATTTTCGCGGAACAACTCTAAGAAACTTATTTATGTTTTTCTACTCTTTGTTTAATGGATTTTATAAAAAAGCAGGGGAGAGAATGGTTGAGCAGTGCAAAGAATTCATTCCCCTCAATTCCAAGATTTTAGATTTTGGCTGTGGATCAGGCATAGTGGGAAAAAAGTTTCAGCAAGCTTTTCAAGCAGATCTCTTGGGCGTAGACATTATTGACAACAGGGTTGAAAATATTCCTTTAAGGCTGTATAATGGTGAAGACCTTTCTTTTTTGAGTAGCAATCTTTTTGATGTTGTTTTGGTGAATTATGTTTTGCACCATACAAAAAATCCGTTAGTATTGTTAAATGAAATAATCAGAGTAGCCAAAGATGTGATTATTGTTTATGAAAGTCCGGCTGATGGAATATTTTACAGAATAATGTGTTATTTCCACGGAATATCATTTGCCCGTTTTTTTCAGAAAAATTCAGAGAAAGGAAGTTTTTTTACCACTCAAGAATGGAGGAATATTTTTCAGAATAAGGGATTGAAGATTTTAAAAGAAGAGAAAGTTAATTCTTTTCCCTTAAAAAATGTTCTTTTTGTTTTAAAAAAGGGTGTGTAGCTCAGCTGGTTAGAGCGCGTCACTGATAATGACGAGGTCCCTGGTTCGAGTCCAGGCATACCCACCAGAACCTGATTTTCCGAAATACAATGGGGCCCATGGCGCAGTTGGTAGCGCGCCTCTTTTGCAAAGAGGAGGTCAGGAGTTCGAATCTCCTTGGGTCCACCATATTGAATTAGCTGTTTGCAGGTGGTGAAAAAATCGTCCAAATTTTTTCCAATAAACACCACTTGTGGATAAACATCTTGATAAAAAACATCACTCTTTGGTATAATTTACTAATAAAGAATGGGTAATCATTCTTTAAAGAAAATAAAGTCGCAATAATAAATTATAAATTAATGCCCCCTTTCTTTATTAAAAGAAGAGGGGAAAATATTATGGTAGGAAGTTGGACTGATATTACTCTCCAAGCTTTAAGAAATGCTTGGGAGAATGCCATTCTTTTTTTGCCAGCATTATTGGGAGCGATAATCGTCTTCATTATTGGCTGGATAGTGGCCATTTGGATTGGCAAGCTAATAGCCACTATTTTGAGCAAAGTGAAGTTTGATAATCTTTTTGAATCAGCTGGTTGGAAAGAGGCCTTGCAAAAAGCTGAAATCAAGGTAACTCCTTCTGAGTTTGTAGGAGCTGTTTTTAAATGGATCTTGATTTTCATTTTCTTAATGGTTTCAGCCGACATTTTGGGCTGGACAGCTTTTGCTGCTTTGCTGTCAAAATTGTTAGCTTGGGTGCCTAACTTAATTATTTCTATTGCCATTTTCGTTGTGGCAGTAGTAGTGGCTGACATTTTGGAAAAAATTACCAGAGCTTCAACCAAAAAAATGGGCGTAAGCTTTAATAACTTTGTCGGGGTAGCAGTAAAATGGGCTGTTTATATCTTTGCTACTTTTGCTGTTCTTCTTCAGTTGGGAATCGCCCCAGAAATAGTCCACGCTTTAGTGATGGGATTAGTAGGAATGCTGGCTCTGGCTTTTGGTTTAGCTTTTGGTTTGGGAGGAAAAGAAGCGGCAGCTCGGATGATTGAGGAAACAAAGAAAAAGATTTCTGATAAAAATTAATCTGCTTGAATAAGGCGCGCCTCTTAATGGCGCGCTTTTTAATTGACTCTTTTCCGGTATTTTAGTATATTTATACTATGCAGTCAGAAGAATTAAGACAAAAGTTTTTTAATTTTTTTGAAAAAAGAGGGCATTTAGTAGTTCCTTCTTTTTCGCTTTTGCCTTTTGATAACTCTGTGTTGTTTACTACTGCCGGTATGCAGCAGTTTTCCTTATACCTTTCTGGGAAAAAAGACGTGGTCAAAGATTTTGGTTCCAGGCATCTGGTTTCTTGTCAGAAATGTTTCCGCACTGATGATATTGAAGAAGTAGGAGATGACACTCACCATACTTTTTTTGAAATGCTTGGCAATTGGTCAATCGGAGAAGACGAGAAAGGATATTTTAAGAAAGGGGCGATTGAATATGCTTTAGAGTTCTTGGTTGATGAGCTGGGCCTGGAAAAAGACAGACTTTGGGTAACAGTATTTAAAGGAGAGGATGGAATTAAAAGAGATGAAGAGGCGATTAATATTTGGGAAAGCAAAGGAATAACAAAGATAAAAGAGTTTGGTAAAAAAGATAATTTTTGGGGGCCAGTAGGTCAAAGCGGGCCCTGCGGTCCTTGTTCAGAAATACATTATGACCGGGGAGAAAGTTTAGGATGCGGTCGGCCTGATTGTGGTCCTAATTGTGATTACTGCAAAAGATTTGTTGAGATTTGGAACCTTGTTTTTATGGAATACTTTAAAAATGAAAAAGGAGAATATGAGATTCTGCCTCAAAAAAATATTGATACTGGTATTGGTTTTGAGAGATTGGTTTCCCTGCTTCAAAAGAAAGATTCTGCCTATGAGGCAGATCTTCTTTTTCCCTTAATTTTAAAGTTAGAAGAAATATCTAATCTGGAATACAACAAAAACAAAAAACCTTTTCGAATAATTGCTGACCATGTGCGAGGAGCAGTTTTCTTGGCTAGTGAGGGAATTGTCTCTTCTAATGTTTCCCAGGGATATATTTTAAGAAGATTGTTAAGAAGAGCTATTCGTTACGGAAAATTATTGGGGCTGAAATCAGGTTTTCTGGTTCCTTTGGCTGATTTAATAATTGAGAAATACAAAGTAGTTTATCCTGAAGTTTTGGAGAAAAGAGAAGAAATAATTAAAGTTATTGAAGAAGAAGAAAAGAAATTTGAAAAAACTCTTCAATCAGGATTAGCAGTGATGGAAAAAATGTTGGTCTCTAAAAGCGATAAAGAGATAAAAGGGGAAGAGGCCTTTGATTTATACCAAAGCTACGGTTTTCCGTTAGAACTTATTGAAGAAATTGCCCAAGAAAAGGGGTTTTCTGTGGATAAAAAGGGATTTGAGCTGGCTTTGGCCAGGCATCAGGAAATTTCTCGAACCGGTGCGGAAAAGAAGTTTGGAGGAGTGGGCGAGCAGGGAGGAGAAAAAGAAACCAAACTTCATACTGCCACTCATTTACTGCATAGCGCCCTAAGGGTTGTTTTAGGAGAACATGTTCAGCAAATGGGTTCAGATATTACAGCAGAGAGATTAAGGTTTGATTTTAAGCATTCCCAGAAACTTACTGAAGAAGAAAAGAAGAAAATTCAAGATTTAGTTAATCAAAAAATAGAAGAAGGGTTGGATGTAAAAAAAGAAGAAATGGATCTGAGCCAAGCTTTAAACTGCGGAGCCTTGGCTTTTTTTAAAGAAAAGTATCCGGCTCGAGTATTCGTTTGGACTATTTATAATCCTCAGACAGGCGAGATTTTTTCCAAAGAGATTTGCGCTGGGCCCCATGTTCAGAGTTTGAGGGGTTTGGGAAGATTTGAGATTATTAAAGAAGAAAGTTCAAGCGCCGGGGTAAGAAGAATAAAAGCAGTATTAAAATGAAAAAGATATATGATATCATTCCGCCGGAATTAGCGGGAAAAAGCAGACAAATATCTCAAGAAAAAATTGTTGAAAAGAAGAAAACAAAAAAGTTTTCTTTTAAATGGTTGGGAGCAGTTGTAATTATTTTGTTTTTGCTTGCTTTTTTTGTTGAAGGCAGGGCAGTGGTGACTATTTATCCAAAAACAAATGATATTTTTGGAGAAGAAATGGTGACGATTGCTCTTAAGCAGGGAGTTTTAGACGAGGAGAATAAAATTATTCCAGCTATTATTTTTTCCGATGACGTTGAAGAAAGCAGCAATTATTCGGCTACCGGTTCAATTGATAAAAGCGTAAAAGCTAGAGCAGTAATCAGAGTTTTTAATAAATACAAACCGGAAAAATCTATTACTCTGGTTAAAGGAACAAGGTTTCTTTCTGTCCCCGGAGAATTGATTTACCGGGCCGTGAGCGGATTTACTATCCCGCCAGCCCAAACAATTGATGGCAAGTTTACCCCCGGCTATGTTGATGTTGAGGTTGAAGCTGACCAGGCTGGAGAAGAGTATAACCTTTCATCAGCCACTTTTTCTGTTCCCGGATTGAATGGCACTGAATATTATCCAAGCATTTGGGGAGAAACTATCAATCCTATCGCCGGAGGATTAAAAGCAAAAGTGAGCGTGGTTTTGCAAAAAGATATTGATAATGCCAAAGATGATTTTGAAAAGAATCTTATTGCCAAAGGAAAAGAAGAGTTAAAAAAAACCATTCCCAGCAATTACATCTTTTTTGATGAAGATTTTGTTTTTGAAACAAGAGACATAGCGGCCAATATTAAGGCAGGAGCTGAAGCCACCTCATTCTCTGTTTCTGGAAAATTGAAAATAGAAACAAAAGTTTTCAGAAAAGAAGATTTAGAATCTTTACTGACCAAAAACATTAGTTCAAAAAAAATAGTTCCTGACAGCTTAACCTATAATATTGTTGAAAAAAAGAATGTTGCCGAAGGCGCTGAAGAGCTTAAGATTTCTTTTTCAGCCAAAACATATTGGCTGCCGGAAAACGATTTTCTTCAGCAAAATGTGGTTGGAAAAAGCAAAGATTACGCCCTTTCTCTGCTTGAAGGATTGCCGGAAGTGGAAAAAGCAGAAATAAAGCTGATTCCTTTTTGGAAGCTTAAAGCTCCTAACAGTAAAGACAGAATTGAAATCAATATCAGCTTTTGATACCCTTGACCAAAACAAGAATTTCTGATAATGTTTTATTATCTTAAAATTAAATGACAAAAAAGGAGGATAAAATAAAGAGAGAGGGGACAGTAACAGAAAGTCTGCCAGATGGTTTTTTTAGAGTGCAAATGGAAGATGGGTCAGAGATATTAGCTCATTTAGCAGGCAAGTTGAGGATATATAAGATAAAAATACTGGCCGGAGATAAAGTTACTGTTGAGCTGACTCCTTATGATAAAAGAAGAGGAAGAATTGTTTTTAGAAAAAAATAAGAAATTATGAAAGTAAGACCATCAGTTAAAAAAATCTGTAAAGATTGTAAAATTGTCAAAAGAGAAGGAAAAATTTATGTTGTTTGCAAGAAAAATCCAAAACATAAGCAAAGACAAGGTGCGTAATATTTTAAGGTTATGGTTAGAGTAGCAGGTGTTAATATACCAGATGAAAAAGCAGTTGCAGTTGGTCTTTCGTATATTTACGGAATTGGTTTGCCTTTGGGTAAAAAAATTGTAGCCCAAGCCAAAATTGACCAAAAAAAGAAAGTAAAAGATTTATCGTCAGAAGAATTAAACGCTTTGAAACAGATAATAGAAAAAAATTACAAGGTAGAAGGAGATTTGAAAAGGGAAGTAATAATGAATATAAAAAGATTAAAAGATATTTCTTCTTGGAGAGGAATGAGACATGCCAAGGGTTTGCCGGTAAGAGGGCAAACCACCAGAATAAATAGCCGTACTGTAAGGGGAAATGTAAGAAAAACTGTTGGTTCAGGAAGAAAGGCTCCGCCTTCTCCCAAATAAAATAAATTATGGGGAAAAAACACGTTATTGCTAAAAGTGAAGAAGAGATGATAAAAGAAGGAGAGGCAGTGGAGAAAGCCATGGGAAAGGATTTGAAAATTTCCAAAACTTCAGGCAAAGAAGCTAATATTTTTATCTTTAGCTCGTATAATAATACTATTATTAGTTTGACTGACTTAAATGGCAATGTAATTGCTTCCCGTTCTGCTGGCAGAATAGGATTTAAGGGAACAAAAAAATCAACCCCTTTTGCTGCTTCCAAAACAGCGGAAGCAGTAGGTCAACTGGCAGAAAAAATGGGAATTAAAAGAGTTCATGTAATTGTTAAAGGAATTGGCTCGGGAAGAGATTCGGCTTTAAGGTCAATTGCTAATCAGGGCTTTGAGATATTATCAATTAAAGATGCGACACCCATTCCTCACAATGGCTGTCGTCCTCCCAAGCCGCGAAGATTATAATATATGGAAACAAAAAAGTGTAAATCTTGTAGAAGGTTAGGAGAAAAGCTTTTCTTAAAAGGAGAGAGATGTTCTTCAGCTAAATGCGCCATGGTCAAGAGAGCTTTTCCGAATATGGCAAAGAATTGAGAGAAAAGCAGAAAATGAAAAAATGGTATAATTTGAGTGAATCTCAATTAGAAAAATATGTAGGACAAGTAGCAGAAAAAAGAGGCAAAGGGGAGAATGTGTCAGATGCTCTTGTCCAGAAACTGGAGAGCAGATTAGATAATGTTATTTTCCGTCTCGGTTGGGCCAAGTCAAGAGCTCAGGCCTCTAAACTTGTTTCTCACGGCCATTTTATGGTAAATAATAGGAAAGTGGATATTCCTTCTTATGAAATAAAAGCAGGCGATGTAATTTCTGTAAGGCCTGGGTCAAAGAAAAGAGAGCCGTTAAAAGATTTAAACGCAGTAATGAAAAATTATAAATTGCCTGATTGGTTGGCTTTTGACAAAGAAAAAGGAGAGGGCAGGTTTTTAAGAAATCCTATGGCAGCTGAAGTTCAACTGCCAGTAGAAATTGCTACTATTTTTGAATATTATTCAAGATAATAATTTTTTAAATTTATGATTCCTTTGCCAAGTTCAATGAAAAATAGAAAAATAAAGGATAATTGCGAGGTTTTTGAAATTGAATCTCTTTATCCTGGTTATGGAGTAACAGTTGGCAACGCTTTAAGAAGAGTTCTTCTTTCTTCTTTAACTGGAGCAGCGGTAACTGAAGCCAAAATTAAAGGAGCTCCTCATGAGTTTTCTGTTCTATCTGGAGTGAAAGAAGATGTTTTGCATATTTTAATGAATTTAAAGCAATTAAGGTTTAAAATGTTTAGCGACGAGCCTCAAACAGCTGTTCTTAAGATTAAAGGAGAAAAAGAGGCCAAAGGAAAAGATTTTGAATTTTCTCCTGAATTAAAATTGGCTAACCCTGATTTGCATATTGCTCAGCTTACTGATAAAAATGCGGAATTGGAAATTGAGATAAAGGTGGAGAAAGGGGTAGGATATGC
>JAPXTN010000007.1:0-13160 GCA_033812495.1 bacterium
CCGGGTCGTCGTAGACGGGCCTCGGCTGCATTTCAAATTCGCGGCCCGGGGGCGGCTGATGCTGGGGCGGGAAGTTAATTTGATTCATGCAAGTTCTGTCCTTTCCTTTTTGGCAGTATTTTTGCCGGCACGACTATTTTTGCCTTGGCTTTATTCTTTTCCATTGAAAAAGAAGATATTTTAAAATTGCTTAAAACAATTTCGCCAAAAGATTGGGAAGAAAACATTCTCAAACTTTGGGAGAGAAGCCAGAATAAGGTTTCTAATTGGTTCGGCAGCAGGATTTTATGCTCTATTGGCGTTGCCTTGCTTACCTTTTTAACTTGTTGTTTGTTGAATATAAGATTTACTTTTTCTTTATCTTTGCTGGCTGGAGCCCTGAACATTCTTCCTTTTCTTGGTCCGATTGTTTCCGGAGCTATTTTGGTTTTGGTTGCTTTTCTTGATTCATGGGTTAAAGCGTTTTGGGCGGCTATCATTTGCTTTATTATCCAGCAAATAGATAATAATATCTTTACTCCGCTTTTCACCAAAAAAATGGTAGGCATTCCTAATTTTTTGATCTTGCTTTCCATTTTAATCGGAGGCAGGTTGCTGGGAATAGTGGGAGCAATTTTAGCCATTCCTTTGGTAGGAACATTTTATGAAACAATAAAATCATATTTTTCCTCAAAAAAGAACCTATGAAAAAAGTTTTTCTTTCTACTGCCATTGATTATGTTAATGCTTTGCCTCATTTGGGACATGCTTTGGAAAAAATTCAGGCTGATGTTATCGCCCGTTATTATCGTTTAACCGGAAACGACGTTTTTTTCTTAAGCGGAGCTGACGAAAATAGTTTAAAAAATGTTCAAAGCGCTGAAAAAGAAGGAGTTTCTGTAAAAGATTTGGTTGATAGGTATGCAGAGAGGTTTTTTAATTTAAAGCAAGCCCTTAATCTTTCTTATGATGATTTTATCAGAACTACTGATCCTAGACATATTCAAGGAGTGCAAAAGCTTTGGCAGCAATGCAGTAAGGATATTTACAAAAAAAAATACAAAGGGTTTTACTGCGTGGGCTGCGAAGAGTTTTATAAAGAACAGGAATTGGAAGGAGGACTTTGTCCAGAGCATAAGAAGCCGTTGGAATTGATTGAAGAAGAAAACTATTTTTTCCGATTAAGCCAATATGAGGACAAACTAAAAGACCTGATAGAACAGGGGAGCATAAAAATTATTCCTCAATCAAGAAAAAACGAGATTTTAAAGTTTATTGATTCGGGCTTAGAAGATTTTTGCGTTTCCCGTTCAGCTGCTCGGGCTAAGGGCTGGGGCATAACTGTGCCCAATGATCCGAGTCAGAAAATTTGGGTTTGGTTTGACGCTTTGGCCAATTATATTACCGCTTTGGGCTATGGCAGCGCCGATGAATCTAAGTTTAATTATTTTTGGCAGGAAAACGAAAACAAAATTCACATTATTGGCAAGGGCATTACCAGATTTCATGCTGTTTACTGGCCGGCCATGCTTTTATCAGCCGGCATTTCTTTGCCTCAGACTATTTTTTCTCACGGCTATATTACTGTTAATGGTCAGAAAATGTCCAAAAGCATTGGCAATGTAATTAATCCTTTTGATTTAGCGGAAAAATACGGAACTGACGCAGTGAGGTATTTTCTTTTAAGAGAAATGTCTCCTCTGGAAGACGGAGATTTTTCTTATGAAAAATTTGAAAAAAGATACAATGATGATTTGGCTTCTGGTCTTGGCAATCTTTTTGCCCGGGTTTTAACCTTAGTTGAAAAAGAAGGGGAAATAAAAATTAAGCCCAGCCCCGCGGCTGTTAGCAAAACAGAAGAAGTAAAAGAGAAAAGCAAAGAGAAAATATTCTGTTTTAATGAAGCCCTGGCAATTATTTGGGAGCTGATTGCTTTATGCGATAAATATGTTGACAGGGAAAAGCCCTGGGCAGTTGTTAATCAAGAGAAGAAAAAACAAGTATTTTCCAACCTTTTATTTGCTTTAAAAAATATCAGTGAAATGATTTATCCTTTTTTGCCCGGGACAGCGGAAAAAATGAAAGAACAGCTGGGAGAAGACAATGGAGTTTTCCATGCCAAGAAAGGACAAATTCTTTTCCCGCGAATATGATTGACACTCATGCTCATTTGAACTTTTCTCAGTTTGATAAAGATAGAAAAGAAATTATTGACCAGTGTTTGGGTAAGGGCATTTCTCTTATTAATGTTGGAACTGATTATCAGAACTCAGAACAGGCTGTTGCTTTGGCTAAAGAATATGAAAAAGGTGTTTGGGCGTCAATTGGTTTGCATCCTTTGGATGTTAATCAGGGATTTGATTATGAAAAATACAAAAGTTTGGGCAGGGAAAAGATAAAAGCAATAGGGGAAACAGGATTGGATTATTGGTTCAAGCCCGGCAAAGAAAAAAAAGAAAAACAGCAAAATGTTTTTTTGAAACATATTGTTTTGGCCGAAGAACTGAAACTGCCTTTGATTATTCATTGCCGGGTTGCTTTTGCTGATGTTTACAGCATTTTAAAAGAAACAAAAGTAAAAGGAGTTTTGCATTGTTTTACCGGCGCTTTGGCTGATTTGGAAAAGTTTTTAGCTTTGGGTTATTTTATTGGTTTTAACGGCATTATCTTCAAAATGGATTTAAAAAAAGCAATAGCTGAAACTCCTTTGGAAAGAATGCTTTTGGAAACTGATTGCCCTTTTCTTTCTCCGCCCGGTTTTGATCAGAGAAACAGCCCCTTGTCTTTGGAGATTATTGGAAAAGAAATAGCCAGGATAAAAGGAATCTCTTTGGAAGAAGTTTTAACTAAAACAGAAAGCAATGCTCTGGGTTTGTTTAAATAAAGGCCTTTTATTTTTTTCCAGCCTGTGTTATTGTAATTATATATGATACCAGAACAGTTGTTTTTAGTAAGAAAACTGCTTTTTAGTTTTGCTCTGGGCTTTTCTGTTTATTTTGTTTTGCTTTTTTCCAAGCCGATAATTGAAGAATCTTTCAAGAAAAAATACAATGATGATGCTTATTTCTGGACAATTATTTTTATGGGGGTCGTTACTTGTCTTATCTCTATATTTTTTATTTAATTTATGTCTTATCCATTCAGAGAAATAGAAAAAAAATGGCAAGAGCGTTGGGAAAAAGAAGAAGCTTATCTCACCAAAGAAGATTGTTCTTCGCCCAAGTTTTATGTTTTGGATATGTTTCCTTATCCTTCTGGCCAAGGGCTTCATGTCGGCCATTTGAAGGGATATGTGGCGACTGATATTATTGCCCGCTGGAAAAGAACAGAAGGGTTTAATGTTTTGCATCCCATGGGCTGGGATGCTTTTGGCTTGCCGGCCGAGAATTATGCTATTAAAACAGGGATTCATCCGGAAACTACCACCAAAAACAATATCGCTAACATTAAAAGACAGATGAAAATGTGCGGATTTAGTTATGATTGGTCAAGAGAAATTAATACTACTGATCCGAATTATTACAAGTGGACGCAATGGATTTTCCTTCAGCTTTTCAAAAAGGGCCTGGCTTACAAAAAGCTTTTGCCTATTAACTGGTGTCCTTCCTGCAAAACCGGACTGGCTAATGAAGAAGTGGTTAACGGTAAATGTGAAAGATGCGGAGCAGAAATTACCAAGAAAGATATTGAGCAATGGGTTTTAAAGATTACTGATTATGCGGAACGGCTTTTAGCTGATTTGGAGGAATTGGACTGGCCGGATAAAATTAAGGAAATGCAAAAAGCCTGGATTGGCCGCAGTGAGGGCTGGGAGCTTGTTTTTAAGATAAAAGACAGCTCTTTTGATGTTCCTGTTTTTACCACCCGGGCAGATACTCTTTTCGGCTGTACTTATTTAGTTTTAGCTCCAGAGCATTCTTTGTTTAAAGAATTGAAGGCAAAAATTGAAAACTGGGAAGAGGTTTCTTCATATATTGAAAAAACAAAAAACAAGAGTGAAAGAGAAAGAATCAGCGAAGTAAAAGAAAAAACAGGAGTGGAGATTAAGGGAATAAAAGCCATCAATCCAATCAATGGCAAAGAGATTCCTGTTTTTATTGCTGATTATGTTTTAAGCCATTACGGCAGTGGAGCGGTTATGGCTGTGCCGGCTCATGACCAAAGAGATTTTGATTTTGCTCAAAAGCATGGCCTGGAAGTTATTTGGACTATTAAACCAAAACAAGGAGAGATTGATAAAAGCAAAGCTTTTATTGACGAAGGAATCCTTTTTAACTCAGGAGAGTTTGACGGATTGGATTCAGCTGAAGCCAGAGAAAAGATAGGAGAAAGTTTGGCGCAAAGAAAATTAGCTGAGAGAAAAGTGTATTACAAATTAAGGGATTGGATTTTTTCCAGGCAAAGATATTGGGGCGAGCCCATTCCTTTGATAAATTGTCCAAAGTGTGGAGCAGTTCCCTTAAAAGAAGAAGACCTGCCCTTAAAATTGCCTTATGTGGAAAAATATCAGCCCACCGGGAGAGGAGAATCTCCTTTGGCTGACATAGAAGAATGGGTCAATGTTAAATGTCCGCGATGCGGAGAAAAAGCCAGAAGAGAAACTAATACCATGCCTCAATGGGCAGGCAGTTCTTGGTATTATCTCCGTTTTATTGATCCTCATAATAATCAAGAAATTGTAGACAAGAACAAAGAAAAAGTTTGGATGCCAGTTGATTTATACGTAGGCGGAGCAGAACACGCTGTCCTTCATTTATTATATGCCAGATTTTGGCATAAGTTTTTGTATGATTTGAATCTGGTTTCCACTAAAGAGCCGTTTAACAAGCTGATGAATGTGGGTTTGGTTTTAGGAGAAGACGGGCAGAAAATGTCCAAGTCCAGGGGCAACGTTGTTTCTCCTGACGAAATTGTGGAAAAATACGGAGCCGATACTTTGCGGGTTTATGAAATGTTTATGGGTCCGTTTTTTGAAGCTATTGGCTGGAGCGAAGATGGAGTTAAGGGGGTGCATAAGTTTTTAAACAGAGTTTGGGATTTTTGTTTAAAGAGCAAAGACAATCAAGAAAGTTCGCAAGAATTACTGATTGAGATAAACAAATTAATCAAAAAAGTTTCTGAAAATCTGGAAAAGATGAAATTCAATACTTCTGTCGCCTTTTTTATGGAGTTTTTGAATTTTGCTGAAGATAAGACAGCGGGCAGAGAAGCGGTGGAGAAAATGCTGATTCTGTTTTCTCCTTTTGCTCCGCATTTTTGTGAAGAGCTTTGGGAGAAACTGGGCAATCAGGAAAGTATTTTAAAACAAAAATGGCCGGAATATGATGAAAACCTGATTAAGGAAGAAATAATAAAATTGGCCATTCAGATTAATGGCAAAGTAAGGGACAAAATAGAGATTCAAAACGGATTAACAGAAGAAGAAATCAGGGTCATTGTTTTGAAAAGCGAAAAGGTTAAAAAATGGATAGAGGGCAGGCAAATTACCAAGTTTTTATTCATTCCGCCTGCCTTAGTAAATATTGTGGTAAAATAGTATGTGCGGTATTGTTGGCTACATTGGTAATAAAAAGGCCTTGCCCATAGTGCTTTCTGGGCTGGAAAGACTGGAATACCGTGGCTATGACAGCTTTGGTTTTTGCGTTTTAGGAAAAGACAAGTTTGTTTATAAAGAAACAGGCAAGATTTCCAAAGCTGAAGAAGTAAGAAATTTTGATTGGGACGGAACTGTTGGCATTGCTCATACCAGATGGGCAACTACCGGCGAAGTAACCAGAGAAAATACCCACCCTCATTGTGATTGCCGGGAAGAAATATTTGTTGTCCATAATGGTATTATTGAAAACTATAAGCAATTAAAGGAAAAATTGATTAAGGAGGGCCATATTTTTAAATCAGAAACAGACACTGAAGTTTTGGCTCATTTGATAGAAAAGTATTTCCAGGGCAGATTAGAAGAAGCTGTGGCCAAAGCTTTGAAAGAAGTAAGAGGAACTTATGGTCTGGCTGTTGTTTCGGTTAAAGACCCGGATAAAATAGTGGCTGCCCGTTTGTCTTCACCTTTGATTATTGGAGTAAGCAATGGCAATGAGTTTTTAGTGGCTTCTGACCCTTCGGCCATTATTACCACCACTAGGCAGATAATTATTTTAGAAGACAATGAGATTGCTGTTTTAAAAAGAGACGGACTTACTATTTTAAAAGAAGAAAAAGAAAGAAAAAAGAATTTAGAGACAATTGAGTGGAATGTTGAGCAGGCGGAAAAAGGCGGGTACAAGCATTTTATGCTCAAAGAAATTATGGAAGAGCCGAATGTTATAGAAGATGCTGTAAGAGGAAGGCTGCTTTTAGAGCAAGGAAAAGTAAAGCTGGGAGGATTAGATTCAGTGGAAGAAAGATTAAGAAAAATAGACAATCTTTTTTTAATCGGCTGTGGCACTGCCCATTATGCTTGCCGCGTGGGAGAATACATGCTGGAAGAATATGCTGACCTATTGGTCCAAACAGACATTGGTTCAGAGTTTAGATACAGAAAGCCGATTGTGAATAAAAATACTGCCGCTGTTTTTGTCTCTCAATCAGGAGAAACAGCCGATACTTTGGCTGCTTTAAGAGAAATGAAAGAAAAAGGAGTTCTTTGTTTGGGCATTACTAATGTGGTTGGTTCTTCTCAGGCCAGAGAAACAGATGCCGGTGTTTATACTCGTTCTGGTCCGGAAATAGCGGTGGCTTCAACCAAAGCTTTGCTTGGTCAGCTGGCTGTTTTGGCAATGATTGCTGTTTATTTGGGCAGGCAAAGAAATATGTCTTTGATAACTGGCAGAAGAATTGTGTCTGAATTGCAAAAGCTTCCTCAATTAGCCAGAGAAGTTTTAAGCCAAAAACAAGAAATTAAAAAAATAGCTCAGAAATACAATCAATACAGAGATTTTTGGTTTATCGGCAGAAAATACAATTATCCAATTGCTTTAGAAGGAGCTTTAAAATTAAAAGAGATTTCCTATATCCACGCCGAAGGAGTGGCTGGCGGAGAATTAAAGCATGGCCCTTTGGCTTTGGTTGACGAGAACTGTCCGACTTTGGCCATTTGTCCCACTGATTCTGTTTATGAAAAAATGGCGGCCAACATGGAAGAAGTAAAAGCAAGAAAAGGAAAAGTAATAGCCGTGGCTACCGCAGGAAATGAAAAGATAAAAGAGATTGCTGATGATGTGATTTATATCCCCAAAACCTTGGAAATGCTTACCCCTCTTCTTTCAGCAATTCCTCTTCATTTATTTGCTTATTATTTTGCTGATTCTTTAGGCCGAGATATTGATAAGCCCAAAAATTTAGCCAAAAGCGTAACTGTTGAGTAAACAAAAAATGAATCAAAAAGATTTTTCCATTTTAATCGGCGGAGAAGCTGGTCAGGGCTCAAGAAAGGCTGGCTTAATTATTGCCGAGATGTTTAACCAGCTTGGCTATAAAGTCTTAATTTATGATGATTACCAGTCCTTAATTAAAGGAGGGCATAGTTTTTCTTTGATTAGGGTTTCTGCCAAACAAGTTTTTTCCCATTGTCAAAAGATTGATTTTCTTTTAGCTTTGGACAAAAGGACAATCACTGAACACCAGCAGAGCTTAAACGGAATGATTATTTTTAATCAAGACAGAGTTGAAAGCAGTCAAGGAACAGGAATAGCGGCTGAAACCATTGTCAAAGAATGCCAGGGTTCGCTCATTATGGCCAATACTGCTTTAATCGCCGGATTTGCTAAAATAGTTGGTATTGAGTGGAGTGTTTTGGAAGAAGTTTTAAGAAGAGAAATCAAAAAAGAGATTGCCAAGAATTTGGAAATAGCAAAAAAGGCCTTTGAGAGCGAGTCAGTACTCGTAAAAATCAAAAAACTGAAGAATGCTCATCAATTGCTTTTAACCGGAAACGAAGCCGTGGCCCTGGGAGGGGTAAGGGCTGGCTTGGAGATGTATTATGCTTATCCTATGACTCCGGCCACTGGTATTCTTCATTATCTGGCTGAGCATAGTCAAGACCTGAATGTTTGTGTTTCTCAGCTGGAAAATGAAATAGCAATTATTAATGCTGCCCTTGGTTCTGCTTATGCTGGCAAACGTTCAATGGTGGGAACATCAGGCGGAGGGTTTGCTTTAATGGTTGAAGCTTTAAGCCTGGCTGTTCAGGCAGAAGAGCCAATAGTGATTGTGGAAAGTCAGAGGCCGGGTCCAGCTTCAGGGGTGCCCACCTACCAAGCCCAGGGAGATTTGCTTTTTTCTCTATCTGCCGGACATGGCGACATTGTTAAGTTTGTTGTTGCTCCAGGCGATGCTGAGGAAGCTTTTTATTGGACAGCCAAAGCAATGAATCTAGCTTGGCAGTATCAAACGCCAGTCATTGTTTTAATTGATAAAGAATTATCGGAAACAACTTTTAGTTTTAATCCGCAGGCAATAAAAATTGAAAAAGAAGAGGCCAGGCTTTGGAATAAAGAAGGAGAATACAAAAGATATTTTGATGTTCGGGACGGAATTTCGCCGTTAGCTTTTCCTGGAGATAAAGCCATTGTTAAAGTTACCAGCTATGAACATGATGAACTGGGAAGAGCAGTTGAAGACGCAAAGCTAATTAAGAAAATGCAGGAAAAAAGAAAGAGAAAGTTCAAATTAATGCAAAAAGAGGCGGGAAAAACGCAAGCAATTAATGTTTTAGGCAAAGCAAAGATAGCTTTAGTTTGTTTTGGTTCGGTTAAAGGAGCAGTGAAAGAAACAGCAAAAAAACTTGGTTTAAAAATGGTTCAGCCCCTAATTCTTCAGCCCTTTCCAGAAAAACAGATGAAAAAAGCTCTTCAAGGAGTAGAAAAGATAATTTGTGTGGAAAACAATGCTTCTGGCCAATTAGCCAGACTGCTTTCCGGTTATGGAATTAAGGTTGATGAAAACGTTTTGAAATATGACGGCCGGCCATTTTTTCAAGAAGAATTGGAAGAAGAAATTAAAAAAATTATTTATGGAAAATCTAGAAACAAATTGTCCTAATACTTGGTGCCCGGGATGCGGAAACTTTGGCATTCTAACAGCCATTAAAAAAGCTGTTGATTCTTTATTGAAGCAGGGGATAAAAAAAGAAAACATTGTTTTGGTTTCTGATATTGGCTGCGGCTCCAAACTGGTTGATTATCTCAATTTAAACAGCTTTGATTCTCTGCACGGCCGTTCTGTTGCCACAGCTGTTGGCATTGCTTTAGCCAATCCAGATTTGAAAGTAATAGTTTCCATTGGCGACGGCGGAGCCTTAAATGAAGGCATTGCTCATTTGATTCATGCAGCCAAAAGAAACTCCAATTTAACTGTTTTAATGCATAATAATCGTCTTTTTGCTTTGACTGCTGGCCAGTTTACAGCTGTTTCGCCCAAAGGCCTGAAAGGAAAATCAACCCCAGCCGGGGCGCCGGAAGAACCAATTAATCCTTTAGCTTTAATGCTTGATGCCAAGGCCTCTTTCATTGCCCGAGGGTATTCTTTCAAGCCAGAGCATTTAGCCTCTTTGATAGAAAAAGCGGTCAAACACCAGGGTTTTAGTTTTATTGAGATTCTTCAGCCCTGTGTTTCTTTTTTCAACCCCCTTCAGTTTTATAACGAAAGAGTTTATGAAATCAAAGAAACAAGCAGGGAAGAGGCAAGAAAATTGATAGAAGAATGGAATTACAATGGGGAAGGGAAGATTCCTTTGGGAGTTTTTTATTCTGAAGAAAGAGAGGTTTACGAAAGAATTAATAAAAGAAAAAGGGCCTGACTGGGAAAAATGCCGGCCCGCTTATTGGTAAAATTATGCAAGCAGTAATTTTAACCGCTGGAAAAGGAACAAGATTTGAACCATTGTCTTTGACCAGGCCAAAGCCTCTTTTTCCTGTTCTGGGAGAATCAATTTTAGAGCATGATTTGAGACAGCTCAAAGGATTAATTGATGAAGCTATTATTGTTTACAGCAGCGAGCTAGTAAAAGAAAAAATTAAAGAAGGGTTTGAGGGCATAAAGATAAAGTATGTTTTCCAGAAGGAGATAAACGGCACGGGCAGTGGAGTTAAATTGGCTTATCCTTTTCTGAAAGAAAAATTTGTTGTTTTAAACAGCGACGATTTTTACTTTAAAAAAGATATTGAAAAAGTATTGAAAAACTTTCCTTGTCTTTTAGCTAAAGAACATGAAAATCCTTCTAACTTTGGCGTAATTTTGGAGCAAGAAGGAAGAGTAAGGGAATTAATAGAAAAGCCAAAGAATCCTGTTTCCAATCTTGTGAATACCGGTTTGTATTTTCTGCCCAAGAGTATTTTGGAAAAAGACATTGAGAAATCAGAGAGAGGAGAATACGAATTTACTGACCTGATTAAATCTTTTATCAAAGAAAACTCTCTTTTTGCGGTAAGAGCAGAAGCTTGGTTTCCTGCTTCTTATCCCTGGAATATTTTTGATGCCCTGGAATATCTTTTTCAAAATAGAAAAACAGATATTAAAGCTAAGAGAGAAAAGAATGTGGCAATTAAAGGAAAAGCAATTATTGGTTCAGGGACAATTATTAAAAGCGGTTCTTATCTTGAAGGACCAATATATATTGGCAAGAATTGTCTTATCGGTCCTAATTGCTATTTAAGGCCCTTTACTGTAATTAATAACAATTGTAAAATTGGGCAAGCTGTGGAGATTAAGAATAGCCTGATTGGAGAAAACACCAACATCCGCCATCTTTCCTATGTCGGTGATTCCATCATTGGCTCTAACTGCAATTTAGGGGCCGGCACCATTGTTGCCAATTTAAGACACGACCAAGCGACGATTAAAACAATGGTTAAAGGACAATTGATTGACACTCAAAGAAAGAAATTTGGAGCAATTATTGCTGATAATGTAAAAACAGGCGTTGCTACTATTGTTTATCCTGGTCGGAAGATATGGCCGGGAAGGACAACTTTGCCTGGAGAAAGAGTGAGTAAAGATATTATTAGTGCCGAAGGTGGGAGTTGAACCCACACGAGATTGCTCTCATAGCATTTTGAGTGCTACGCGTATGCCAATTCCGCCACTTCGGCTTAATATGCTTTTATCATAAAAAACAGCATTTGTAAATTTTTTCTTTTAATGATAAAATTATTTTAATGAGCAGGACAATTGCCATAGCTAATCAAAAAGGAGGAGTAGGCAAGACCGCTATTGCTGTTAATCTCCCTGTTTTTTTGACAGCTTTTGGCAAGAAAGTTCTTCTAGTTGATGTTGATCCCCAAGCCAATGCCACTTTTTCTTTGGGAATTAATCCTAAAAGTTTGTCCCCTTCTTTATACGAAGCTCTGCTTGGTCAGATTTCTCCTAAGGAAATAATCAAGAGAACCTCTTTTTTGGCTTTTGATATTATGCCTACTTCCTATAACCTAGCCGGAGCCAACATTGAATTAATTAATTTTCAGAGCAGAGAGTTTAAATTAAAAGAGGTCTTGGATAAAGTCAAAGAAGATTATGATTTTGTTTTGATTGACTGCCCGCCCAGCCTGGGTATTTTAACTATAAACGCCTTAGTTTCTGCTGATGAGGTTTTAATACCAGTTCAGTGCGAATATCTGGCCCTAGAAGGTTTAGAGCAATTGCTTTCCAACATTAAACTCATAAATGACAATTTAGGAAAAGATGTTAAGATATTGGGTTCTGTTTTAACCATGTATAACAGGAGGAATAAAGTTTCCCAGAAAATAGCCAAAAACCTGAGAAGAACTTTTCCAGGTTATGTTTTTGACACCATTATTCCCAGAACCGTGGCTTTATCAGAATCTCCGGTTGAGGGGAAAACTGTTTTAAGGTCAGCCCCTAATTCTTCAGCTGTTCACGCTTTTCGGGAATTGGCCAGAGAAATAATAAATAAAGAAAAAACAATATGATTGGAAAAGGTTTGGAATCATTGATTCCGAAAAAAGAGCAAAACGAGAAAAAAGAAGATGAACCGGCCAAAGATTTTATCTTTTGGATTGAGATTGATAAAATTAAACCTAATCCTTTCCAGCCGAGAAAAGAGTTCAATGAAGAAGAGATTGATTCTTTGGCTGAATCAATTAAAAAATATGGTCTTTTGCAGCCAATTATTGTAAGTAAAACAGAGAAAAGGACTGGTTCTGGAATAACGGCTGAGTATCAGATTATTGCTGGAGAAAGAAGGTGGCGCGCTTCAAAAAAGGCAGGCCTAAAGCAAATACCAGCCATTATTAAAGAAAAAACAAATCAGGAAAAGCTGGAGTTGGCTTTGATTGAGAATGTTCAGAGAAAAGACCTTAATCCTATTGATAAAGCCAGAGCTTTTAAGAAATTAAAAGAGGAGTTTGGTCTTTTGGACAAGGAAATTGCTCAGATAGTTGGTTCCAGCCGGGAAGCAGTTACTAATACTTTAAGGCTTTTGGCTTTGCCAGAAGAGATTAAAAAAGCAGTAATAGAAGAAAAGATATCAGAAGGCCATGCCCGGGCTCTTTTAGGAGTTAGAGATGAAAAAGAAATGAAAGTTTTGTTTGAAGAAATGCTTAAGAATAATTATTCAGTTAAAGAGCTGGAAAGAAAGGCCAAAGAGAAGAGGTTTCCCCAGGAGATGGCTAATAAAGAGTTCTTAGAGAAAAAGATTAGAGAGGTGCTGGATTATGAAAGGATACGATTGGAGAATAAAAAAGAAGGAGTTCGGCTGATTGTTGATTTTGAATCAGAGGAGGCAATAAAGAAATGGTTGAAGAGAATAATGCACCGCTCTGCTTGACAACCTTTTTTGAAGAGATATAATGAAGATATAATAAAGGTAATAATAAATTAAAACAATATGAACACAAAATCTTTCAAATCATCTTTTACCATGATTGAGATTCTAGTCGTGGTAGTTATCATTGGCATCTTGGCAGGAATCATCATGGTTGGAATGGGTTCCTTTTCCCAGCAAGCCAGAGACAGCAAAAGGAAAGCTGAAATGGATACAATCAGGAAAGACCTCTGGATGGCCACGAGCATGGGTTCCCAGGGCTATCCCACTACCCCGGAGATATCAGCAGGCGTCAGATCCTGGTGTTGTGTTGGCCTAAGCAGTACTGAAGATCCTAACTGCACCAACCTCAATGCCGCTCTCTCAGATTTCACCCTTCCCCGCGACCCCAGCTACAAGCCAGGCAACA
>JAPXTN010000008.1:0-13121 GCA_033812495.1 bacterium
TCAAAGAATTCTTTTTTGGTTTTTGATAAATAACCTATTCGGGGAAGATTTATTGTCACCACGCCAATACTTCCAGTTAAAGCTCCAGAACCAAATAATCCTCCCCCTCCCCGGTTAGCCAATTCATTCAAATTAAGACGCAAACGGCAACACATTGACCTTACGTCTTCAGGTTTCATATCTGAGTTTAAATAATTGGCAAAATAATTAATGCCGTATTTGGCCGAAGCTTCAAACAAGCCGTCAAAAGCAGGATCATCCCAAGGAAAATCATGAGTAATGTTTATTGTAGGAATGGGAAAAGAAAATGGTCTTCCGCTTTTATCTCCTTTCAACATGGCAGCATAAAAAGCTTTAACCAGCACCTTCATTTCTTCCCCAAATTCTCCATAATTTTGTTTTTGAGGAACTCCACCAATAATCACCGGCTGATTAGCAAAAACAGGCGACGGCCTTAAATCAAGAGTAATGTTGGTAAAAGGACAATTTCCAGTAATAAAAATCTTGTCTTTTCTTTTGGCAACAACAGTTTCATTTTCTGTAGTCGGACACCAAATAATTCCCCTGTATTCTACTTTTTCCACGCTGGAAATCTGCGTTTCTTTTATTCTTATCTGCTCATTAATTTCAACAGCAGGAATGATAAAAGAAGATTCTTGCTTCAGAACTTCCTCAATCGGCTCCAAAACAAAACTATTATTTTTTGAATCTTTTTTAACAATTCTGTGTTCCGGAGAAATTAACTGGTCTTGAGTTTCACCTTTCAAGTTATACATTATTCCCTGATATTCTCTTGTAAACATTTTCAAAACATTTTTATCCTCCAGCTCCCCTGTTTTTAAATTGTATGTTTTGATTGTTTGGCCGACATCAATCTCGTCATATTTTTTCCAGCCCCGGGAAGTTAAAATCTCTGTATCTTCAGATAAGCACTGAAAACCAACTCTGGTGGGAACAGCCATGTTGTAAAGAAACTCCTGTATTGCTTGTTCCACCTGAGCATAGCTTAAATTATCATAACGGATAAATGGAGCGAGCAGGGTATCAAAATTGGAAAAAGAAACAGCGCCAGCCGCTTCTCCTTGCAGGGTGTACATAAAATTGACCACTTGTCCCAGGGCAGACCTTAAATGTTTGGGAGGAAACGATTCTGTTTTTCCCGGCACTCCTCCAAATCCCCGAGAAAGTAAATCGTATAAATCCCAGCCCACGCAATAGCAGGCCAAGGTGTCTAAATTATGCAAATGAAGATCTCCTGATTCATTGGCCTCTCTTATTTCCTTTGGATAAATTTTGTTCAGCCAGTATTTTTTCACGATATAAGAAACTCCATAATGATTCAGCCCCTGCAAAGAGAAAGTCATATTAGAGTTTTCCTGAACTTCCCAGTCCATTTTATCCAAATAATCATCAACCCTGTCTACTGCTTCTTCGCTTATAGCCTGCGCTTCTCTAATTCTCCTTCTTTGCTCGCGGTAAAGAATAAAGGCCTTGGCTGCTTCTACTTCTCCTTCCAAAATTAAAACCTCTTCCACAATATCCTGGATCTGCTCAACATCAGGTATCTCATCTTTTTTAAACCTTCTGTTCAAAATCTCTACGATTTTATCAGAAATCTTTTTTGTTTTCTTTCCATTGCCTTGCTTTGTGGCAGTAATAGCTTTAAAAACAGCATTAGTGATTTTTTCTTGATTAAAATCAACAATTTCCCCGTTTCTCTTTTTAATTTTTAATATTTTGTTTTCCATAAGACAATCTTAAACCCCCTCCAAAAAGCTGTCAACTTTGACAAACTTTTTAAAAGATTGTATTACTATCAGCCAGCAAGGCTGGTAGCAATAACAGTCAGACGAATTTCATCTTTGGCCAAACTCTTATCAAAAGAAGCCCCAAAAATAACCTTAGCCGAAGGAGAAGTTCTTTTTCTGACCGCTTCAGCCACTTTTTTTACTTCAGAAAGGTAGAAATTACCGCTTCCTGAAGCAATGTTGAATAAAATATTATCCAGTTTGTTCAAAGGAAAATTGCTTAAAGAAGAAAAAAGGGCCATATCTAAAGCTTTTTCTGTCCTGTTTTCTCCTTTGGCCCGGCCAATGCCGAAAAAAGCTGATCCTCCGTTTTTCAATACCTCTTTAACATCAGCAAAATCAAGATTAAGAATGCCGGGGTTAGAGATGACATTAGAAATAGTTTCTACTGCTTCTTTTAATAATTCATCGCATTTTTTAAAAGCTTCTTCTAACGAAGACTTGGGAGGAATAATTTCTGCCAGCCGATCATTGGGAATAACTACCAAAGTATTAACTGCTTTTTCTATTGCTTCCAAACTTTCCTGAGCAATCTTTTTTCTCTTTTTCCCTTCAAAAGAAAAGGGCAAAGTAACAATGCCAATAGCAAGCACGCCTAATTTTTTGGCCAAATCAGCAACAACCGGCATTGCTCCGGAACCAGTTCCTCCTCCCAAGCCAGCTGTCAAGAAAACAATATCTGCTGTTTTCAAAACATCTTTCAGTTCTTCAATATTTTCTTCAGCCGCTAATTTTCCTGTTTCTGGATTCATTCCAGCTCCCAGCCCCTGAGTTGTTTTTTTCCCTATCCTTATCTTAAAGTTGGCTTTTTTCTTGTTTAAATCTTGAACATCAGTATTTACGCTAACCAGCTCCACATCTTTAATGCCTGCCTCAAATAAACGAGAGACAGTATTGCCTCCTGCTCCGCCGATGCCGATAACTTTAATTTTTGTTTTCATTGTTTACGGAATAAAATTAGAAAAAAACTTTTTCGCTTTTCTGCCCAATCCTTCTCGTTCAATGAATTCCCTGCCTGCCTCGTCTTCATCAATATCATCATCCATTACCAAGCCACAGACAACAGAAAGATAAGGATTTTTTTCTAAGCCAGCAAAATCCCTGGGATATCCTGTACGGCAAGGAAGATTGAATTCTTTCTTGGCCAGCTCAACAATTCCCGGCAAATTAGCTCCGCCCCCGGTTAAAACAATTCCTCCGGGCAATAATTCTTGACGGGAAACTTTTTTAATTTCTTTATTTATTAAATCAAAAATCTCGCAAACTCTGGCATCAACTACTTTTTTCAAATCCTTTTCTGAGAAAACCAAGACATCTTTTGCTTTCTTTTTCACTGCCTTGCCTTCAGCCGCTATATCAATGATTGTTCTTTCTTTTTCTTCTTCAATAAAAGAAGAAATGTCTATCTCTATCTTCCTGCCCCCGCCCTTTAAAACAGAACAAGAGCCAAAATCTTTTTTAATCTTTTCTGCTATTTCAATTTCTGTTTTAAAACGAATAGCAATATCATTGGTGATATTGGCCGAACCAACCGGGAAAACAGCTAAATTCAAAAGCCTTCCTTCTTCATAAATAACCACGCTTGAAGTGCCTGCTCCAATATCAACTAAAGCTGTCCCCAATTCTTTTTGTCCTGGAGTCAGAATAGCTCTGGTTGCAGCCAAAGGAGAAGCAATTACATTTTTTTCATCAATGTCTATTCCTGCCTGACTAAGAACGCTAAAAACATTTTCCAAATCAGCGCTAAAGGCTGACAGCAAAAAAGCTTCTAATTCCAGCTTCTTTCCTTTGAGCCCCAAAGGATCTTTTATTTCCCTTTCTTCATCTAAAATCCATTCCTTGGGAAAATCAGCCAAAATCTCTTTATTGGTTGACTGAAGATTAATGGTCCTGGCCATTTGAAAAGCCCTGTCTATATCTTCTTGAGAAACTTTTTGGTCAGCTCGGCCTACTGATACTAATCCCCGCGTATCAATCAGCTCCAGCTTACTGCCATTAATATTAACAAACACATCATCAGGCTGAGGTATTCTCTTTTCTCTGGCCCGAGAAAATAATTCTTTAATTCTTTTTTCTACTTCCGAAACATTTTTGATTCTTCCTTTTTGAACGCCCAAAGATTCAATTTTATCAAAAAACAAAACATCGATTATTTTTCCGCTTCTTTCTTCCTTTTTCACTGTAAGTAATTTTATCGTATCAGTGCCGATGTCTATGCCGCTGATAATTTGTGTTTTGGCCATAATTTTACATTATCAAAGAAAAATATTCTTCTTGCTTTTTAAACATTGCCGCTTCCTGTTCTTTTGTCTGGTGGTCTAGTCCGGACAAATGAAGAAGACCATGAATTAAAACTCTTGCCAATTCTTCTTGAAAGGGAATTTTATTCTTCCTGGCATTTCTTTCTACTTCTTTGGGACAAATCACTATCTGGGGCAAAACATCGTCAACCGAGCCAAAAGACAAAACATCAGTAGGTTGATTTTTCTTTCGGTACTTTTGGTTCAAAGATTGCATTTCTTTTCTGCCAACCAAGGCCAAGCTAATTTCTTTTTCTATCTTTTCTCCCTTTAAAACTTTTGAAGCAACTGATTTCAAAAACTTCTTATCAGCTCTTTTGAAATCTTCAGCCAAATCAATAATATCAATCATTTAATCTATTTTACTAAATACAAAAAATAAAATCAAGCAGGAGTTTCAAGCTCTTCTTTAACTATCCTAGCCACTGCATTGCCATCGGCCTTTCCTTTGGTTTGAGGAATTATTTCTTTCATCACCAGGCCGATATCTTTCATTCCCTGAGCTTTAATTTTAACTATTGCTTCTTTGATTAACTTCCTTATTTCTTCTTCGCTCATTTCTTCGGGCAAATACTTTTTCAGAATATTAAGCTCTTCTGTTTCTTTTTCAACTAAATCCTGCCTTTTCCCCTTTTCAAAAGCCACAATACTATCTCTTCTTTTTTTAACCTCAGAAGAAACTACGGCCATTGCTTCTTCATCTGTCAAAACACTCCTTTTTATTAATTCTTCTTCGCTAAGATTAAAATTTTCTTCTGCTATTTTCAATCTTTTCTCTTTTTCTTTATTAACAATAGCCGAAAGAAGCAACCTTAAAGCTGAAACAGCTGTTTCCTTTTTTTCTTTTTGAGAGATAAGCAGGTCTTTTTTAATTTCATCAATTAACATAAGCTATGCCTTGCCTAGTTTTTTTAATTTTTCGTACTCCTTTCTTTTCTCTGCTTTTAATAAAGCCGCTCTTTTTTGAAGATTATCGCTCTTTTTCCTTTCCTTAAATCTTCTTTTTCTCGCCTCAACCAACAAGCCGCTCTTTTGGACAGCCTTGGTAAAACGATAAACTAATGACTGAGGAGTTTCCTTTGATTGTCTTTCAATTTTCATATTATTTTAATCTTTTTTTAGTTTCTTTGACCGCATCTTTGAAGCTTACCTCTGTCTGCTTTCCAGTCTCCATATCCCTGATTATCAACGTTTTTCTTAAAGCTTCTTTTTGGCCAATAATGATTACGACTTTGATGTTTAATTTATTGGCTCGAGCCAATTGAACCTTCAATGAATCCTTGCTAAAAGATTCTACTGCCTTTATCCCCGCTTTTCTCAAATCTTCCATAATGGTCAAGCTTTTTTTCTTGGCCAAAGGCCCAATTTGAGCAATAAAAACCCTGGCTGGAGATAAGTAAGCGCCTTCTAGTTTCCTTTTCTTCATTAAGGAAACTATCCTTTCCACCCCGACAGCCGCTCCGCAAGCAGGAACATTATTCTTACCTAAGGCCTTAGCTAGAATATCATATCTTCCTCCTCCTGCCAAGGTCCCTTCATTTTCTTCCTGAGGAGCTTCTATTTCAAAAACTGTTCTAGTATAATAATCAAGACCTCTAACCAAAAAAGGGTCTAAGATGTAAGGAATCTTTAATTCTTCCAGATATTCCAGAACTTCCTTTAAATGAGCTCGGCATTCTTTGCAAAGAAAATCAACAATCTGCGGCGCTTCGCTTAAAACTTCCCGACATTTTTCATTTTTGCAGTCAAGAACTCTCAAGGGATTGATTTTTGATCTTCTCAGGCAGTCACGGCACAAAAAACCTTTTTGCGACCTCAAAAACCTGACCAAAGCTCTTCGGTAATCTTTTCGGCAATTTTCATCGCCAATGGAATTAATTTTTATTAAAGTATTCTTAAGGCCTAATTCATTTAAAATGTTCCAAATAATTAAAATTACCTGAGCATCAATAATTGGACTTTTTTCTCCTAAAACTTCGCAACCAAATTGCCAAAATTGCCTGTATCTTCCTGCTTGAGGTCTTTCGTGTCTGAAAAAAGGACCAAAATACCAAAGCTTCACCGGCTGAGGAAAAGTATTAAAGCCATGCTCTAAATAAGCGCGCATAATCGGAGCTGTTCCTTCTGGCCTTAAAGCCAGCGTTTCTTTGCCTTCCCGGGTTTTGAGCATGTACATTTCTTTTTCCACGATATCAGTGTTCATTCCAACAGTTCTAACAAACAAATCAGCGTTTTCCAGCAAAGGAGTGTCTATTTTTTCAAAGCTGTAAAAATCAAAAACCCTTTCAATTATTTTTTGAACTTTTTGAAAATATACCTGATCCTGAGGCAAAATATCATGCATCCCGTTCGGGCTTTGAAATTTAAGTTTGGCCATAACTATTTTTAAAATTTAATAAATTGGAAAGAAAATCAAAGGCAGAGAGCTTAATAATCACTCTTCCTATTATATTCTTTCTCGGGACCGGCCCCCATATTCTTGAATCAGAAGAAAAATTTCTATTATCTCCCATTACAAAATACTCATCTTCCCCGAGTTCAATTGAAAAATTGACATTTCTATTCCATTCTTTCAAAGTTTTTTCAGACAAATACGGCTCTTCAAGTTTTGTCGTCTGGCCATCTTTAGTAATGTATATTTCCCCTTCTTTGATTTCCACTTTTTCTCCCGGCAAACCAATTATTCTTTTAATATATTTATAAGAAGGATTTAAAGGATATTTAAAAACTATAACCTCTTGTCTTGCCGGCTCTTTCAATTTATAGCTCAGTTCATCAATAATTAAATAATCAGCATCATGAAAACTGGGGTCCATTGAGGCCCCGCTTACAACAAAAGGCTGAAAGAGAAACAAGCGAATGGGCACAACAATAGCCAAAGCCATTAAAAGCAATTTTGCCCAATCTAAAACAAAATTAATCAAGCTTTTTTTATCCATTGCCTGAATAATACACTAAAACAAGATTTTGAGCAAGAGATTGTTGCCTTCCTTCAATAATTAATTTTCTTGCTTCCCATGGCACTTCTTATATTTCTTCCCGCTGCCGCAAGGACAAGGATCGTTTCTTCCCACCTCTTTTTTCCTCTGGATAATTTCCCTTTTTTCTTCCAACGGCTCTACCTTAATGCCAGCCCTTAAAATACTACTAACCACCATTTTATCATAATTAATCAGCAGTTCATTAAACATTCTGCGACCCTCAACTTTGTATTCTATCAAAGGGTCTCTCTGACCATAAGCTCTTAAACGAACAGAATCTCTCAAGCTTTCCATATTTTCCAAATGCTCAACCCAGAGAATATCCAATACTCTCAAGCTTACTATTTTTTCCACTTCCCGCATATTTTCTTCTCCCAGCTCTTTTTCTTTTTTCTCATAATCTTCTCTGGAAAATCCTTGTTGCTCAAACAAAGCTATCATCTCTTCTCTCAATTCCTTTCTCTCGCCTTTTAATAAAAATTCTTTTCTTTTTTTGTAAATTGCTTCTCTGTGCTTATTCAAAACATTATCATATTCCAAAACATACTTTCTAGCATCAAAGTTAGCTCCTTCAATTTTGGCCTGAGCTGATTCAATACTTTTGGAAATAATTGGATTTTCAATTAAGGCATCATCAGGAAAATTGAACCTTTCCATTAAACTTTTTATCCTGTCTCCGCCAAAAACCCTGATAAGGTCATCTTCCAAAGAAATAAAGAATTGCGTTTCCCCTGGGTCTCCCTGCCTGCCTGCCCTTCCCCTTAATTGATTGTCTATTCTTCTGGCTTCATGCCTTTCTGTTCCAAGAACAAACAAACCGCCCGCTGCAACTGTTTTCTTTTTTGATTCTTCGGTCGCAGGATTGCCTCCCAAAGAAATATCTACTCCTCTGCCAGCCATATTGGTAGCCACGGTTACTGCTCCCGGCGCTCCGGCTTGAGCGATAATCTCTCCTTCTTTTTCGTGATTTTTAGCGTTTAAAACCTGGTGAGGAATGCCTTGTCTGGAAAGAATGGCGCTCAAATATTCATTTTTGTTTATAGAGGTGGTGCCAATAAGAATAGGCTGGCCTGCCTGGTGTCTCTTTTTAACTTCTTCAGCCACTGCTTTGAACTTTGCTTCTTCTGTTTTGAAAATCTTGTCTGGCCAATCCTTTCTAATTTGTAGACCTTGTCAAACTCTTCAGCCGAAGTTTCAGCCGTGCCTGTCATGCCTGCCAATTTTTTATACATTCTAAAATAGTTCTGAAAAGTAATTGAAGCCATGGTAATTGATTCAGGCTGAATTGCCACTCCTTCTTTGGCTTCAATGGCCTGGTGCAGTCCTCCTGACCATCTTCTGCCTGGCATTAACCTTCCGGTAAAAGCATCAACAATAATCACTTCTCCGTTTCTGACTACATAATCCTTGTCTCTTTGAAACAATATCTCTGCTTTCAGAGCTTGCTCTAAATGGTGAAGATATTTTATTCCTCTTTCATTATAAATATTTCCGGCATTGAGAATTTTTTCAACTTTGTCTATGCCTTGTTCAGTCAAAGTCACGGCTTTCATTTTTTCATCTACCTCAAAATCAGTTTCTTTGTTCAGCCGAGGAATAATTTTAGCAAACTCAGCATACCATTTTGAACTTTCTATATCTGGAGAAGAAATAATTAAAGGTGTTCTGGCTTCATCAATTAAAATAGAATCAACTTCATCAACAATGGCAAAATTATATCCCCTCTGCGCTATTTCCGAAGAAGCATAAATCATATTGTCTCTTAAATAGTCAAAACCAAATTCGTTATTGGTCCCATAAGTAATATCAGCGGCATAGGCTTCTTTTCTAGAACAAGGCCTTAAAAAATCTTCCACTACCTTGAATCCTCCCAATTCGTCTCTAATTTTATCTTTACTTTCTGCTTCTTTTTTATATTCTGGATCATAAATAAAAGATTGCTCGTGATTCAAACAACCAACGCTTAATCCCAAGGCATAATATATCTGACCCATCCAAACTGCGTCTCGGCGGGAAAGATAATCATTTACTGTAACCAAATGACAGCCCTTTTCTTCCAAAGCATTAAGATAAAGAGGCAGAGTGGCAGTAAGAGTTTTTCCTTCTCCGGTTTTCATTTCAGCAATTTTTCCCTGATGTAAAACAATCCCGCCAACAAGCTGAACATCAAAATGCCTTTGTTTAAGAGTTCTTTTGGCCGCTTCTCTAACTAAAGCAAAAGCATTAGGAAGAATATCGTCCAGTGTTTCTCCGGCTTTTAATCTTTTTTTGAGCTCTTCTGTCTGAAGTTTTAATTCTTCAGAACCTAATTTGGCTGTTTCTTCTTCTAAAGAATTAATTTTTTCAACGACTGGCTTTAAGCTCTTGATAAACTTTTCGTTAGCGTCTCCGAAAAGGCGAGTGACAATAGACATATTATACTTTCTTTCTTTGAGTGATAAAGGATTCTTTTCTCTTTCTCAATTGAGTTTCCAGGTCTTCCACTGCTTCAATTATGGCGCTTTTTAAATTATCTTTTGTGGAGACAGCTCTCCATAATTTCTTACCCGGCATACTTATTTGAATCTCTGCTCGGCAAACATCTCCTTTTTGATGATGACGGCCAGCCAGCCCCAGCTCTGCTTCAACAATTACTTCGGCCTGGGAAGGAAAAAACTTTTCCAGTTTTTTAATTTTCTTTTCTAAAAAAGAAACAACCCCTTTATTTATTTTTATTTCCGTTTCTTTGATTTTTATCTTCATAGTTTAATAATATCATAAAAACAACCCTTTGGAAAGGGTTGTTTTTTTTATTTCTTTTTAGCGGTTTTCTTCCTGGCAACCTTCTTCGCTGGTTTCTTCTTTGCCGCTTTCTTCGCAGTTTTCTTTGCCGCTTTTTTCTTTTGAGCCATTTTTTATGCGAGATTATTTTTGATAACGCGACCTTTTATCTTCTCTTATTGATTTCTGAATTCATTTTCTCTCTTATTAAATTATTTGTCAATAGTTGAAAGAGGAAAAATTTGAATTTCTTCTTCCAAGTCAATTAAAAATTTCTTTTTTACTTCTTTTTTAATCAAAGAAATTAATTTTAAAACATTTTCTGATTTTGCTTTTCCTAAATTAATAATGAAATTAGCATGCTGAGGAGAAATTTCCGCATCGCCAATTCTCATTCCTTTCAATCCGCACTCTTCAATCAAAAATCCAGCTGAAACAAACCCGTTTTTGTCTTGAAATTGTTTTAACTGCGGATATTTTTTGATAATTGTCTTATCCAGCTCTCCATAATAATTCTTAAAAACCGAACCAAGAGAAAAACCCTGAGGCTGAGCCCTTCTTTTTTCTTTATTTTCTTTTATTCTTTCCTTAATCTTCTGTTTGTCATCTTTTTTCAGTTTCAGGTCAGCGGAAAGAATAATCAATTGAGGATTGTTTTTGAAAACACTGCTCCGGTAATCAAACTGACAATCTTTTTTTTCAAATTCTTTTTTTTCAGGTCTTCCTTTGCTTACGTCTAAAACCTCCACTCTTTCAACGCAATCAGAAATAGATTGACCAAAGGCCCCGGCATTGCCATTTATTGCTCCGCCCAAGGTGCCAGGGATTCCTACTGCCCACTCCAAGCCAGTAAAACTATCCAAGCGATTAACTAAAAAAGAAAGGAGAGCAGATGATTCAACTTCAATAATTTCTTCTTTCTTTAAGAGAATATCTGGTTTTTCATTTTTAAAAATTATTGCCAATCCGTCAAAACCTTTGTCAGAAATCAAAGTATTGCTTCCTCCACCCAAAACAAAAAAAGGCATTTTTTCTTTCAAAGCTTTTCCAATTATTTCTTCCAACTCTTTTTTACTGCCAACCTTAACTAGATATCTGGCCTTGCCTCCAATTTTAAAAGTTGAATAATCGCTCAGTTCAACATTTTTCTTCATATACATATATGTATAATAGCAAGCTAAAATTAATTAAGCAAGAAAAAAAAGGAGGAATTACCCTCCAATAGTGATTTTCTTCGCTAGGTCAGCAGAAAGGGGTTCATAAAAGACACTTATCCGTTTAGGATAAATGGAGCTGTTTGTGACATTAACTGCCACTTTTCTGATTCCCCATTCATAAATCTGAACGAAGTCGTCTGGCTCGTTTCCGACAAAGAGCCAGTCATAACCCTCTTCAATTCTGGCCAAGTTTTCAAAATGTTCAAATCTTGACCCATTATTCACGCCATAGACAAGATAAATATACTTATCTAAATCGTTTTCCCTCAGCCAAGCATTAATCGTTTCTTCTTGGACAAAGCACGAAGAAATGACATTGCCGTAATAACGGTCAACCATCAATTCCAGCGCTTTTTCAATGCCAGCGATTGGTTTGGCTTTCAGAATTTCTTCAGTGAACACGTCAAAGAAAGAAATTCCTTCAATGTCCTTCAATCCATTGGTTTGAAGAATCTTTTGAAGAATTCTTTTTTCGTTTATAGCAGCAATTACGCCGCTAAAAGCCAGTACTGCTAAGTGCATTTTTCACCTCAAAGGTACCGAAAATAATATACAACAAAAACAAAAGCGTGTCAATCTTTTAATTCTTTGATTTTATCTGCCAGCCCCTGATAAGAAGGATTGATGTCAAAAGCTTTTTCATACTGTTCAAGTGATTTTTCCTTGTCCTCTTTTCTTTCATAGATTCTTGCTTTGGCAAAATAAACAAAAAAGCTGGAAGGAGAAAGCTCTTCTGCTTTGCTGTAAGCTTCCAAGGCCTTGTCTGTCCTGTCTTCAATAAGAAAACTGGTGTTTTCGTAAACAAGACCGAGGTTCTGCCAGGCCGTTGCATTCCAGGGGTCAAGATTAGAAGCAAACTCAGCCGCTGTTTCTGCCTGGGAAACAACATCTTTTAAATTATTCTGTTTTTCTTCCAATTGTTTAGCAACATCATCTTCCAAGCTCCAGTTATTATTAAAAATATCGCTCGCCTTTAAAAGATAAAGCTGGGACAGACCAATATAATAATCAGGGCTGTTAAAAACTTTTGCTGCTTTGTCCATTTCAACAATGGCTGAATCAATGTCTTGATTGTTATAGCTTTTTACGGCCTGCTGAGCCAAATTTTCAGCAAAAAAGAATTTAAAAAACCCGCTGCTCAGCAAAAGAAAAACCAGAGCAATGGCAATCAGCCATTTAAAAGAAGATCTGCTTTCTTTTTCGGGCAAGCCCTCCTTAAAGCCAAAAAGGGCGAATAAAAGAAAAAGCAAAACAAAATTAAGCCGGAAAACAATCAGCAAGATAAAAATGCTGAAAACAAGAAGCAAAACAGCATCATCTATTCCTTGATTATTATTGAAAAACCGAGGAAACTCTTTTTTAAAGAAAAAGAAAAAAGCAAAAATTAAAGATAAAAAGGCCGGGAAACCAAAACAAATTAAAATTGTTAAAAACCCGGAAGCGCTCTCTTCAACCGCTGTTTGGCTCCAATTTTTATCTTTATACAAAGAATACTGATAATTAAAAGTGGCCGGACCAGAACCAAGAAAAAAGTTTTTGCCATCATGAAAGCTTGATTGGAGAAAAATCTGCCAGCTGTTATCCAAAGAAATGTTATTAACCAAAGAAAATCTGGGTGGAAAAAGATTGGGCAGAAAAAGAAAACTGGCCAAAAAAGCAAAACAAAGAAAAGATAAAATCAGCTTTGGCCTGCTTGCTTCTTCCCTGGCCATTTTCCAGAAAATAAAAAAAGAAAAGAGGGAGGGAGCCAGCCAAACAATTCTGAAATCAAAAAAAAGCAAAACAAAAAAGAAAAACAAAGAAAGAAACCCAAAGGCAACTTTTTTCTTTTCAAAAAAAGAAAAATAAAGAGAAAGAGCCAGAGAGAAAGAAGCCAGCAGGGCCAAGGATTCAACGCTTCGCGGAGTCAAAAAAAACAGCAAAAGAGAAGAAACAGCAGAAACAGCTAAAAACAAAAAAAGCATTGTCTTGATATCTTCTTTCTTTTTAAAAGCAGCCTGGGCAAAAAGAAAAACCAAAAACAAAACAGGAACAATATAGTAAACTGGGCGGAAT
>JAPXTN010000009.1:0-6259 GCA_033812495.1 bacterium
AGGCAGAACTATTTCTGACAAAGGCCTGCCTTCTTTTTTTAATGTTCCTAAAACATTAAACAAAACAAAAAAAGGACTTTCAATGGTATAAGGGTCTTTAAGAAAAAAGTGGCCAGAGTATTCTGCTCCGAAAACAGCGCTTTCTTTTTTTATCTTTTCACAAACAAAAGAATGGCCAACTTTACTCATAATTGCTTTCCCTCCCAAACTTTCTGCAGTTTCTTTTACAATATTGCTAGAGCAAACATCATAAACTATCTTTGCTCCTGGGCTATCTTTTAAAATCAAGGAAGCCATTAGGGCTAAAGTAAGGTCAGGAGAGATAAAGTTTCCCTGTTCGTCAAAAAAAACTATCCTGTCTCCGTCTCCGTCAAAAGCTACTCCCAAATCAGCTCTTTCTTTTAAAATTGTCTCTTTCAGGGCAACAGTGTTTTCTTCTTTTAATGGGTCTAGTCCGTGATTGGGAAAGGTTCCATCAAGCTCGCTGAAAAGGTGCACGAGATTAACTTTTTTAAGCATTGGCTCAATCATTATGCCAGAAACACTATTAGCCGTATCAACTACTAATTTAATATTTTGAAAATCTTCATCACTGCCATAAAGAGAAATATAGTCATTGATAGTTTCTTTTTTTTCTACTCCGCCCCCTTTTTGCTCTTCAAAGTTATTGTCTTGAAAAATCTCTGCCATTTCCCTTAATCCTGTTTCAGCGCTTATTGGCCTGGCTCCTGAAAAAACAGGCTTAAAGCCGTTATCTTGAGGAGGATTGTGACTGGCAGTCACAGTAATTCCTCCATCATAATTATAATGAGCGACAGAAAAATAAAACAAGGGAGTAGTGGCTAAACCAATATCCACCACTTCTCCTCCTTGATTTAAAATACCCCTTTCCAAATTATTAAACAAAGATTCTGAAGAAAGCCGATTGTCCCTGGCTAAAACTATTTTTAATTTGTCTTTATTTGTCTTTCTCTTTAAGAAAACAGTAAAAGCTTGTCCGACCTTAAAAGCGACTGCTTCATTCAGCTCGTCAGGATACTCCCCCCTTATATCATAGGCCTTGAAAATGCTATTCTCCATTTGCTATAAATCTTTCTATTGCCGCTATTTTCTGTTGATACTCTACTTTGCTAATTTCTCGGTTAATAAAAAGGTTGTTTAATCCTAAATAATAATTTTGCCGAATCTGGGAAACTGAACTCACCCTGTCATAAATAGAAATATCATCCATTTTGCCCAAAAACCATGGCTGATAATCATTAAAATACTTGCCAATGTTTAAAGGATTGCCAGACTTTAATCTGCCCGTAGTTCCTCCGGCAAAGGCCAATTCCCCGCTTTCCTTAACTCCATTGACATACAGCTTCATTTTTCCATCTCCTCCTACCGCAGGACTGCTCCAAGTAGCCACCAGATAAAGCCATTCGTTGTAGGGCAAGGTTGTTGACCAGGAAAGATAATTACTCGCTGTTCCGTCTTCAGCAACAAGATAAAAACCAGCTCCTCTGAAATGGAGGATAATAGCATTGTTCGCAGAGCAAAGAATATTGCTTGCCCGAGAACCTTTAACCCAAACTCCGGCAGTCAGGCTGGTTAAACCATTCGTCAAATCCTTAGACACTCCCACATAATCATCAACGCCATCAAAATTCAAACAAAAATCAAAGACACAATTTTTGCTGCTTGTTTCCCAGGCAGCGCTGCCGTAGATAGTTCCATTATTGCCGTTACCGCTATTATCATAAACAATAGCGCCGCTTTTTTCATTAAACAACCATTGGCCAATTATATTCTCTGCCAGAGAATTATTGAGTTTTTGGGAAAAAAGCTGAATTTTAGTTAAAGATGTTTGATTGCGCACCCTTGTTGTTGAGGGATAAATAAAACTAGAGATAATGCCAATTATGACAATCACCACCATTATCTCTATTAAAGTAAAGCTTTTATCGTTCATATATTGTAAATTATACTAAAACCAGCTGGAAAAGGCAACAACTATCCTTGACCAAAGATAAAAAAACTGATATATTGGCAAAAACAATAAATTATGCAGTTTTACGAAATAAACATATTAATAAGCTCAAAGCTTTCTTTAGAAGAGGCCACTGTTTTTATGACTAATTTAGAAAATCAGCTTCAAGAGCTGGGCAGAATTGTCGGAGAAGGAAAAGCAGAAAAAAAACTGCTGGCCTACCCAATTAAAGATGAAGGAGAAGCTTGGTTTTCTTTTTTCACCTTTTTCCCCAAAGAAGATGGAAGCATTAAAGAAGCTCTTGATTTAATTGATAAAAAACTGAAAGAAGAAAAAATGGTTCTCAGACACCTTATTATCAAAAAAGAGGAAAAGAAAGTTAAATTCAAAAAAAGGGCAGTAGAAAGAAAACCGGAGAAAAAGCCAACCCACCTTACAGAAACAGAAATGAAAAAAGTAGAAGAAAAAATAAACGAATTGTTAGAAGAAAACTAAATTAAACATTTATGAACTTTAATAAAGTAGTTTTAGTCGGCCGAGTAGCTTCTGACATTGAAATGAGAAGCACTGCTTCTGGTCAAAGCGTTTGTTCTTTTCGTCTAGCCACTAACCGGGTCTGGAAAGATAAAAACGGAGAAAAAAAAGAAGATTCACAGTTCCACAACATTGTTCTTTGGGGGAAACAAGCTGAAACAGCTTCTCAATTCATGGCAAAGGGCTCCTTGGTTTTAATTGAAGGAAGAATACAAAACAGGTCTTGGGAAGATAAAACTGGAACAAAAAGATACATAACAGAAATAGTCGGAGAAAACTTTCAATTAGGACCAAAAGGCGGAGAAAAAACAACACCGCAGCTAAAAGATGAAGAAGAAGATATTCCCATCATTGAAGACGGTGACGAAATAGATATTAAAGATATTCCTTTTTAAAACTATGTATTGCTTTTTCTGTAAAAAAAATATCAAAGAGGTAAACTTTAGAAACACTGAAGTGCTGAAGAAATTTATCTCCAGGTCAGGCAAGATAAAACCCCGAAAGAAAACCGGACTTTGCGCCGGTCATCAAAGAGAAACTGCCGAAGCTATCAAAAGGGCCAGAATAATGGGCTTTCTTCCCTTTACCACAAAATAG
Organism: bacterium; assembly: GCA_033812495.1. Classification (GTDB taxonomy): domain Bacteria; phylum Patescibacteriota; class Minisyncoccia; order Minisyncoccales; family Minisyncoccaceae; genus Microsyncoccus. The sequence continues at coordinate 3,104 of JAPXTN010000009.1, forward strand.
TTTAGCATTCGGGCTGAACAAAAAACCTTCCTTGAGAATGGTTTTTTGTTTCTACTCGCTGTATTTTTTAGTAATCTCTTTTTGAATCTCTTTCATTATCTTGGGATTAGCTTTAAGAAACTCTTTGGCATTTTCTATCCCCTGGCCGATTTTTTCATCGTTATACTGAAAGTAAGCTCCTGATTTTTTAATCACTCCCAACTTTGTGCCTAAATTAATTGCTTCAGAAGCATTGGAAATGCCCTCGTTGTAGTAAATATCAAGCTCAGCTGTTTTAAAGGGCGGAGCTACTTTGTTTTTTACTATTTTTACCTTGACACGCGAACCAATTATTTGGTCGCCTTGTTTTATCTGAGCCATTTTCCTTAATTCAATCCTTACTGAGCTATAAAACTTTAAAGCTAAACCGCCAGGAGTTGTTTCTGGATTGCCAAACATAATTCCAATTTTCATTCTAGTTTGATTCAAAAAGATAAGAACAGTTTTAGTTTTGGAAACGATTCCTGATAGTTTTCTCAGGGCTTGAGACATCAAACGAGCCTGCAAGCCAATCTGCAATTCTCCCATTTCTCCGGCTACCTCTGATTTGGGCACCAAAGCAGCCACAGAGTCAACGACAATAACATCTACTTCTCCGGAACGTACCAAGCTTTCCACTATTTGCAACCCTTGCTCTGCTGAATCTGGCTGAGAGATAAGCATATCATCAACATTAACTCCTATTTTCTTGGCATAATCAGGATCCAAAGCATGTTCAGCATCAATAAAGGCCGCTACTCCTCCTGATTTTTGAGATTCTGCAATAATGCTCAAAGCCAAAGTTGTCTTACCCGTGCTTTCTCCTCCATATATTTCCGTAATTCTTCCTCTGGGAATGCCATTAACTCCTAAAGCCAAATCCACGGCCAAAGAGCCAGTGGAAACTACTTCAACATTAGCTTTTTGAGCTTCTTTAAGCTTCATTATAGCTCCCTCTCCAAACTTTTCCTTTATCTCAGAAATAGCTTCAGCCAAATTAATTTTTTCTTCTGGTTTCTTTTTGCTGGTCATATTATTTTAATTTATTTTACCATAAATTAAAGAGTTTCGCCAGAATCATCGCTTTCGTCATTGATAAAAACATCTCTCGGCTTAGCTCCTTCAGCTGGTCCCACCACTCCCCTTTCTTCCAAAAGATCAAGTAAGCGGGCAGCTCGGGCATAACCGATGCTTAATCTTCTTTGAAGCAAAGAAGCAGAAGCTTTTCTGGAAGAAATAACCAATCGCTTGGCTTCTTCATATAAAGGGTCTTCTTTTGAAAAAAAGCTGTCCATCTGCACTTCTTTTGATTCCATAGCCCTTTCCAGCTCCCTGGACAAAGAGTTTTCTTCTTCTATTTGAAGAAGCTCTTCAGCTTCTCCTTGTTCTTGATCAGAAGCAATAAAGCTTACCACCTTCTTAATTTCTTGCTCTGAAACATAGGGACTCTGTATTCTTTTTGGCTTGCTGTGCTCTTTGGTCAAAAAGAGCATGTCTCCTTTGCCTAAAAGTTTTTCTGCTCCAGCTGAATCAAGGATTGTTCTGGAATCAACGACTGAACCAACCTTTAAAGCAACTCTGGTGGTGATGTTAGCCTTAATCAAACCGGTAATTACTTCTACTGAAGGTCTTTGAGTGGCTAAAATTAAATGAATTCCTGTTGCCCTAGACATTTGCGCCAAACGAACAACATAGGATTCAATTTCTTTTCCCTTGACGCTCATTAAATCAGCCAACTCATCAATAATCAAAATAATGTAAGGCAGTTTTTCTTCTCCTTTCTTTTCCATTTTCGCATTATAACTGCCAATATCTCGGCTATTGCCCTGAGCCAAAACAGCAAATCTTCTTTCCATTTCTCCAGTAAGCCATTTCAAAGCCACTAAGGTCTGCTGAGCATCATAAATTACCGGACAAAGCAAATGGGGCAAGACAGAATAAACAGGAAACTCCACTCTTTTCGGATCAACCAAAATCAACCTCATTTCTTCTGGACTGTTTCGATAAAGCAAGCTGAGAATCATAACATTTAAAGAAATGGTCTTGCCTGAACCAGTTGTTCCTCCCACCAAAAGATGAGGCATGTCTGCTATATCAGCAAAAGCTGGCGCCCCCCTAACATCTTTGCCCAAAGCTACTAGCAAAGGATGAGGAGATTTTTTAAATTCTTCAGTGTCTAGAATCTCTCTCAGGCCCACCACCGCTCTTTTTTTATTGGGTATCTCCACTCCTACCAAAGGTCTGCCTGGAATGGGAGCTTCTATTCTAATGGTCGGACTGGCTAAAGCCAAGGCTAAATCATTCTGCAGGGCAGTGATTCTTGACAATTTTATTCCTTCGGCCGGCTTAAGAGTGTATTGAGTAACCGTTGGTCCAACATTCACTTCAGACATTTCCACAGGAATACCAAAGGTTTGCAAAGTCCTTTTGATTATTGATGAATTATAGGCAATATCTCCTCCTTCGGCTATACTCTTTTTGCTGGACAAAAGATCAAGAGGAGGATATTTATACTGAGTGTTTTCTTTTTTCTTTTCTTCAAAAGCTTTCTGCTTTTTATTAAAGCCAAAAGCATCTGTAATTATCTCTGGTTCTGACTCTTCTTTTCTTTCGGGAATTGATTCCAATTTTTCCTTTAATTTAGTCAAACTAATTATCGGCTCTTCTTCATCTTCTTCCTCTTCCTCTTCTACGGCCCCTTCTTCTTTCTTTTTCAAAAACGGCTTAAGCATTAAAACAAAAGAAAATATGGCGACAATAAGCAAAATGAAAAAAGAAACCCAAAAATCAAAACCCTTTAACATGGGCCAGGAAACAACATAACCAAGCCAGCCGCCCTGACCAGCATAAGAAATGTTAAAATCATTTATGCTGCCCTTCATTTCCAACAAGCCGAAGATGGCAGAAAGAGCAATAAAAAAGACAAGGGTTGCTAAAAGTAAAATCTTCTTGTTTTCTTTAAAAGATTCTCTTTCTTTCAGAAAATCAGCTCCCAATAAAGCTAAAATTAAAGGAGTCAGGTAAAAAACATTGCCTAGAAGAAAGAAAAAAGCATCTTTTAGTTTTTTGCCAACAAAACCAGCCTGATTGCTAAAAGAAAAAATGAAAATTATCGCCAAAAAAAAGCAAAGCGAAGAC
>JAPXTN010000009.1:6269-12637 GCA_033812495.1 bacterium
GTTTAGAGTAAAATTGATTTTAGGTTTTTCAATTAAAGGTTTTTTGTTTTTTTTTGGAGAAACTGGTTTGGCTTTTTTCTTTTTTTTCATAATCTGCAAAGAAAATTATTTTTTCTTTCTTCCTGTGCCTATGGGAACCAGTTTACCAATTATTACATTTTCTTTCAACCCTCTTAATTTATCTTCCTCTCCTCTCAAAGACGCCTCTATCAAAACCCGGGAGGTTTCTTGGAAGGAGGCGGCAGAAAGGAAACTATCAGTATTAAGAGCCACCCTGGAAATGCCTAAAATAATATCTTCAGCTTCAATTGGCCTCTTTTTCTCTTTTTCCAACTCCTCATTGGTTTCCAGCATTACTGCCTTAGAAATTATTTCTTCTGGAGCAAAATAACTATCTCCTGCCTCTTTTATTTTTACCATTGAAAACATCTGTCTGACAATTACTTCAATATGCTTGTCGTGGATAGAAACACCCTGAGAAACATAAACTTTCTGAATCTCCTTAATGATGTATTTTTGCGTAGCCCTAGTTCCTACCAATTTAAATAACTTTTTCAGGTCTAAGGAGCCAGCAGTCAGGGGGTCTCCTTTTTTTACTAGATCTCCTTCTTTAACTAAAATCTCAACATTAAGTGGAATTTTGTATTCTATTGCCTCTTCTGGTTTTTTCTTAGCATCAGTTTCTTTATTGCTCACAGGCATTACCTTGATTATTCCTTCTTTTTCTTTTACTTCAATTACTTTGCCGTCCTTGATGCATATTTCTGCCTCCCCTTTTGGCTCTCTTCTTTCAAAAACCTCCTCTACTCTGGGCAAGCCACGGGTAATATCCGCCTCCCCGGCCACTCCTCCAGTATGGAAAGTTCTCATCGTCAATTGCGTCCCTGGCTCACCAATAGCCTGAGCAGCTACTACTCCTACTGCCTCGCCGACATCAATAATTTTCTTCCAGCCCAAATCCAATCCATAGCACTTCTGGCAAACTCCTCTTTTACACTTGCAAGTCAAAGGAGAACGCACTTTAACCTCAGCAATGTTCAATTCTTTTATCTTCTGAGCTTTTTTTGAGTCAATTATTTCTCCGCTTTTGACTAAAACTTTTTGCGTTTCTGGATCAATTATTTTTTCCAAAGAAACTCGGCCATAAATTTTATGAACAAAATCCTCATTTATTTCATCAGCTTCTTTCCTGGACACAATTAATCCTTCTTTGTCTCCGCAGTCTTCTTCATTAACAATTACTTCATGAGCCACGTCTACCAATCTTCTGGTCAAATATCCGGAAGTAGATGTTCTCAAAGCAGTATCAGCTGTTCCTTTTCTGGCTCCATGAGTGGAAATAAAATATTCAAGCACATCAAAACCTTCTTTAAAAGAATTCTTAATAGCCAATTCAATTATTTTTCCGGCTGGGTTAGCTACCAACCCCTTCATTCCCGCCATTTGCACTGGCTGAGACCAAGAACCTCGAGAACCAGAATCAACAATTGAAAACACCGGACTTTTGGAAGAAATAGCCAGAGGAACCAATTTTTCAATCTCTGTTTTTACTTTTTTCCAAACTTCAATTACTTGATTGGCTTTCTCTTCTCTGGAAAGAAGCCCTTTTTCATAATAATCATCAATCACTCTAATTTTTTCTTCTGCCTGTTTTATTAATTCCTTCTTTTGTTTGGGAACAGTCAAATCATCCATGCCCCAGGTAATACCCGACCTGGTGGCAAACTTAAATCCCAAATCTTTTATTTTATCCAATGTTTCTGCCGAATTGTTTCCGTAAACATCCACTATTTTATTAATCACCTTCTTTATGTTCTTTGAATCCATTGTTTCATTTTGAAACTCAAACCCTTCAGGCAAAACTTCATTAAATATGATTCGGCCAGCACTAGTTTCCAAAAACTCTCCCTCTTCTCGCAAAACTTTTATCTTTGCCCTTAAATCAATTTTCTTTAAATTATAGGCAATCAAAACTTCTTTGAAAGAACTAAATGTCTTTCCCTCTCCTTTCACCTCAGGAATAATCTTGGTTAAATAATAACAGCCAAGAATCATGTCTTTGGTGGGAATCATTATTGGGTCTCCGGTTGACGGCTTGAGTAGATTGACACTGGAAAGCATTCTTTCCTTTGCTTCGGCCTGGGCTTCATCAGATAAAGGGAGATGAATAGCCATTTGGTCTCCGTCAAAATCAGCATTAAAAGCAGTACAAACCAAAGGATGGAGACGAATAGCCTCTCCTTCAATTAAAATTGGTTGAAAAGCTTGCACTCCCAAACGATGCAAAGTGGGAGCCCGGTTAAGAAGAACTAATTTTTCCTTAACTACTTCTTCCAAACATTCCCAAATTTCGTCTGTCTCTTCTTCAATTAATCTTGAAGTTCCCCTGACGTTATAGGCCCATTCTTTTTCTAATATTTTTTTAATCACAAAAGGCTTAAACAGCTCCAAGGCCATTTTCTTGGGCACTCCGCATTGGTCTAACTTTAAATCCGGACCAACGACAATAACGCTTCGTCCCGAATAATCAACTCTTTTGCCAAGAAGATTTTGTCTAAATCTTCCCTGCTTTCCCTGAAGCATATCAGCCAAACTTTTTAACAATCTTTTTCCTCCAGTGCTAGCCTGAGTAGTGGTGCCTTTCCTCATTTTATTATCAATTAAAGCGTCAACTGCTTCTTGAAGCATTCTTTTTTCGTTCCTGACAATCACTTCCGGCGCCCCTATTTCCAATAAATATTTAAGCCGGTTATTTCGGTTAATCACCCTTCGGTACAAATCATTCAAATCAGAAGAAGCATATCTGCCTCCGTCCAGCTGAACCATTGGTCTTAAATCAGGAGGTAAAACCGGCAAAACATCAATAAACATCCACTCTGGTCTTATTCCAGCATGCTTCATCTCTTGAAAAATCTTCAATCTTCTTAAAATATTTCTTTTTTCTTCGGCTGTCTTTTTCTCTGCCAATTTTTTATTCATTTTTTCAATCTCAGCATCTAAATCAATCTTTTGAAAAATTTCCTTAATAACCTCGGCTCCGGTTCCGGCTTCAAACATTTCTCCATATTTTAAAGAAAAATGATGATATTCTACTTCGCTCAAAACTGCCATTGGCTTAATAGAAGCAACTTCTTGTTTGGCTCTTTCTCTGGCCTGCCTCAAATCTTCTATCTTTTTAGCGTCTCCTTTTAAGTCCTTGCTTTTGTTTTTAAACTCTTCCTCAATTTCTGTTAAAATCCTTTCCTTAATGCTTTCATCTACTTTTATCACAATGTAGGAAATGAAATAAACAACTTCTTCAACTTTATTCAAAGAAACTCCCAAAACCATTCCGATTTTGGAAGGAATGCCTTTGAGAAACCAGATGTGAGAAACCGGAGTGGCTAGTTTAATATGCCCCATCCTTTCTCTTCTTACTGAAGATTTGGTTACTTCCACTCCACAACGGTCGCAAATTATTCCTTTATACCTGATTCTTTTGTATTTTCCGCAAAAACATTCGTAGTCCTTGGTCGGACCAAAAATCTTTTCGCAGAACAAGCCGTCTTTTTCCGGTCTTTGCGTTCTGTAGTTTATAGTTTCCGGTTTAGTTACTTCTCCATAAGACCAATCCAAAACATCTTCTCCAGAAGCTAGTTTTATTTTGATTGATTCTAGGTCAGAAACAAACATATTTTTAAAATTAATTAATCTTCTTCTATTTTCCCTTTGATAATAACATTCAGAGAAAGAGCTTTTAATTCAGCTAACAGCAAATTAAAAGAAGCAGGAATATTAGGATTTTTAATCTTTTCTCCTTTCAAAATAGCTTCATAAGCATTGGCTCTTCCCACTACGTCATCTGATTTAATGGTAAGCATTTCTTGAAGAGTATAAGCGACACCATAACCCTCCAGAGCCCAAACTTCCATTTCTCCAAACCTCTGTCCCCCAAACTGAGCTTTTCCTCCTAATGGCTGTTGAGTAATTAAAGAATAAGGACCAATAGAACGCATATGTATCTTGTCTTCCACCATATGAGCCAGCTTCATCATATAAATATAGCCAACAGTTATTTTTTCTGGAAAAGGTTCTCCTGTTTCTGGGTCAAATAAAGTTAATTTTCCGTCTTCAGGATAGCCAGCGTTTCTTAATTCCTGTTTAATATCTTCTTCTTTGGCTCCTGATAAAGAAGGGGTTACGGCATAATAACCCAATTTCTTGGCCGCCAAACCAAGATGCGTTTCTAGTATCTGCCCCAGATTCATTCTTGAAGCAACTGATAAAGGATTGAGAATTATATCAACCGGAGTTCCGTCTTCTAAGAAAGGCATTTCTTCGGGCGGAAGAATTTTGGCAATAACTCCTTTATTGCCGTGCCTGCCTGCCAGCTTATCCCCTACTTTGATTTTTCTCACCTCTGAAACTCTTACTCTTACTTTTTTTATTACTCCCGGTTCCAGGGAAAAACCATCGCTTCTAGCAAATACCTTAACATCGGTTACTCGTCCTCTTTTACCATGCTCTAACCTCAAAGAAGTATCTTTAACTTCTTTGGCTTTCTCCCCAAAAATCGCTCTCAAAAGACGCTCTTCGGCGCTAAGCTCTGCTTCCCCTTTAGGAGAAATCTTGCCCACCAAAATATCATTTGGTCCGACTTCAGCTCCGATTCTGACAATTCCTTCTTCGTCAAGGTCTTTTAGTCTGTCTTCTCCTACATTAGGAATATCGGCTGTAGTTATTTCTGGTCCCAGTTTGGTTTCCCTAATATCGCAGAAGAAATCTTCAATGTGCACAGAAGTAAAAACATCATCTTTTACTAAATTCTCAGATAAAACAATAGCATCTTCAAAAGTGTTTCCTCGCCAAGAGATAAAGGCCACTAAAAGATTTCTTCCTAAGCTGAGCATTCCATCGGCAATAGAACCGCCCTCGGCTAAAATATCTCCCTTTTTAACTTTATCTCCTTTATTGACAATTGTTCTCTGATGGAAACAAGTATATTGATTGGTTCTATCAAAAATCCTTAAAGGATAAGAAATTGTTCCTGACGTTCCCCTAACTTTTATTTCCTGAGAATCAGCTTTGATTACTTCTCCAGATTCTTGAGCAAGAATAAGCTGACCAGAATCTTTGGCTACTGCTGATTCTAAACCTGTCTCCACCAAAGGAGCTTCAGGGTTAACCAAGGGCACTGCTTGCCTTTGCATGTTTGAACCCATTTGGGCTCGGTTAGCATCATCGTTCTGCAAAAATGGTATTAAAGAAGTAGCCACAGAAGCAAACTGCTGAGGAGAAACATCGGCAAAATCTACTTTTTCTTTTTCAATTTCCCCTGCTTCTCCTTTTATCCTGGCCGCCACTATTTTCTCTTTTATAACTCCTTTTTCGTCCAAAAGAACGCTGGCTGGAATAATATTGTATCTTTCTTCGGCATTAGCATCTAAATAATGAACCTCTTTAGAAACTTTTGCGTTTTCCACTTTAAAATATGGGGTTTCTAAAAATCCATAAGGATTAATCCGGGCATAAAGGGCCAAATGAGTAACTAATCCAACATTAGGACCTTCTGGAGTTTGAATAGGGCAGATTCTTCCATAGTGAGAGGGCTGAACATCTCTAACATCAAAACCAGCTCTTTCTCTTGTCAATCCGCCCGGACCAGTAGCAGTAAGTCTTCTTTTATGCTCCAGCTCTGACAAAGGATTAACATTATCCATAAACTGAGAAAATTGGCTGGCAGTAAAAAATTGATTAACTTGAGCCATAAAGGGCTTGGGATTAACTAATTGAGCTGGGCTTAAATTTTCAAACTCTAGGGTAGACATTCGGTCTTTTATAATTCTAGCCATTCTCGCCAGCCCCACTCTTAATTTACTGGACAAAAGTTCTGAAAAATTTCTTACCCTTCTGTTGCCTAAATGGTCTATTTGGTCAGGATGAGACAAGGGGTTATTATTCAACCTGATAATTTCTTTTATTACTTCAACAATATCCCTGATTGATAAAACCCTGTCTTCTTTGGATATGTTCCTTTCTTTTTCCGGCTTTAATTCCGGAAGACGTGACCACAATTTATATCTTCCCACTTTAGATAAATCATATCTTTCAAAATTAAAAAACATGTTAAAGATAAGCTCCCGGGCTGAATCTGGATTAGCCATTTCGCCTGACCTTAATCTCTGATAAATCTCCAATAAAGCCTCTTCTTGATTCTTAGACGTATCTTTTTTCAATGTTTCTTCAATAAATTTAACTTCACCAGTATCAAAAAGCAAAAACATATCTTTAATATCATTGTCGCTATATCCTCCTAAGGCCTTGAGAAGAACAGTAACCGGTACTTTTCTTTTTCTGTCAATTTTTACGCTTATCACTCCCGAGTATTC
>JAPXTN010000010.1:0-11965 GCA_033812495.1 bacterium
AGATTAATGGTAGCAATGGACATTGCCAAAGAAAGCCTGGAGATAAAAAGAAAGACCATTGAAAACTTTACTGTTAAGGGTCTTTATCCCTATTCCCGTTATTATTTATCTGGAGTGAAAAAAGCCAAAGGTCAGTATTTTGCTAATCATTTTTCCACAATTGGCTTGATAGGAATGAATGAAGCTTTGCTTAATTTTTTGGGCGAAGATATTGGGACAAAAAGGGGCAGGCAGTTTTCCCTGGAGGTAATGGATTTGATGAGAGAAAGGCTGGTTAATTATCAAAAAGAAACCGGCAATATTTACAATTTAGAAGCTACGCCGGCCGAATCAACTGCTTATCGTTTAGCTCAGAAAGACAGAGGGCTTTATCCAGACATTATTACTGCCGGAACAAAAAAAGTTCCTTATTACACCAATTCCACTCAATTGCCGGTAAATTATACTGACGACATTTTTGAAACCTTAAAGCTGCAAGATGAATTGCAGTGCAAATATACAGGAGGAACAGTCCAGCATTTATTCTTGGGAGAAGAGATTTCAGACATTGAAACAGTAAAGAACTTGATAAAAAAGATTTTTGAAAAAAATCGTTTGCCCTACATTACTTTTACGCCGACTTTTTCAATTTGTCCTATCCATGGCTATGTCTCGGGCAAGCATTTTACTTGTCCCAAGTGTACAATTGAACAGCCCTGTGAGGTTTATTCTAGAGTGGTTGGATATTTAAGGCCGGTTTCTCAATGGAATGAAGGAAAACAGCAAGAGTTTAAAGAAAGAAAAGAGTTTAATGTCAAGTCATTTTTAGCTAAGACAGCAAAGAATTAATGACTATTGGTGGGCTTCAAAAAGTTACGCTTATTGATTACCCGGGCAAAATTGCTTGTACGGTATTTTTAAGCAGATGCAATTTTAGATGTCCTTTTTGTTATTCCAAAGAACTGGTTTTGGAAGAAGAAATAAAGAAACATCCTCAAATAGGGCAAGAGAAGTTTTTTTCTTTTCTGGAGCAAAAAATTGGTTTGCTTGATGCTTGTGTTGTTTGCGGAGGAGAACCGACCTTAAATCCGGATTTAAATGAATTTTTAAAAAGGATAAAAGAGATGGGGTTTTTGATTAAAATTGACACTAATGGTTATCTGCCGGAAAAACTGAAAGAACTGATTGATAAAAACCTGGTTGACTATATTGCCATGGACATTAAAGCTCCCTTGGTTAAGGAAAGATACAGCCAGGCGACTGGCATTGATATTGACCTTCAAAGAATCAAATCAAGTATTGATTTAATAAAAAATTCTGGCCTGGATTATGAGTTTAGAACAACTTTGGTGCCTGGAATCCATACGAAAGAAGATGTAATTGCGATAGCTAGAACCATTGGTCCGGCTAAAAGATATTTTCTTCAGAGTTTTCACGGAGAAAAGGGGACAATTGATTCTTCTTTGGAAGGAAGGAAGCCCTTGCCCGAAGAAGAGATAAAAGAAGCAATAAAAGAAATTTCTTCTTTGTTTGAGGTTTGCAAATTAAGATAAAACGTATAATATGTTTCCCTTGTATGATGAAAGCCGCAGGAAAGGAAGAGCGCCACTGATGACAATTGCCCTGGTGCTTCTTAATGTTTTTTTCTTTTTTCTTTCTTACTCCGACCCTGACTTCTTTTTTAATACTTTTGCTTTTTCTTTTGATAATCTTTTTAACGGCCGTTTTTATACTGTTTTCAGTTCAATGTTTTTACATCATGACTTGCTTCATCTTTTAAGCAATGTCTGGTTCCTCTGGGTTTTTGGAGAAAACCTAGAAAAAAAAATAGGAAGCTGGCGGTTTCTTGTTTTCTATTTCCTTTGCGGCCTGGCTGCTGTTTTAACTTATGCTTTTACTGAAGACAGAAGCGCTCTTTTAATTGGCGCTTCTGGAGCCATTGCCGGAATAATGGGTGCCTATCTTGTTCTTTTTCCTGGCAATAAAATTAAAGCAGCGGTGCCCTTAATATTTTTTTGGACAACAATATCGGTTCCTGTTTTTGTTTTTTTGCTGATTTGGTTCTTCACTCAGGTTCTTTCTTTGGGTTTATCTGATATGGTTGCTTATTCTTCCCATATTGGCGGATTTCTGTTTGGAGCAATTACAATGTCTATATGGAAAAAACGCTCTTAGTTTTTATGGCAGGCATTGCCCTTGCTTCGTTTTTTAATCCTTCTCCTTTTATTTTTTTGATTCTGGGACTGACTTTAACGGCTGTTTGGTTTCCCCAAAAAGGGGCTTTGTTTTCTTTGGGCCTGGCTTTGCTTGTTTTCGGCTTAGCTGTTTTTTATTTCCAGTTCCGTTATTCTGTTTTGAAAAATAGCGAGCTGGGCACGATTGAAGACAATTCCTTTGTTGTTTTGAATGGTTTTATTTGCAAAGAACCGCAGATGGACTATGATAAGCAGAAAATTATTGTTTTAACCAAGAATAATGAAAAAGTTCTGGTTTCTTTGCCGGTTTTTCCAGCATACGAGTTTGGAGATAGGGTGGAAATTAAAGGAAGAATAAGAAAGCCGGGAATGATTGATAATTTTGACTATGAGGGGTTTCTTTTAAAAGACGGCATCATTGCCTATATGTCTTTTCCGGAAATAAAAGTGGTGGAAAAGAATCAAGGCAATAAAATAATTACCGCTGTTTTTTCTTTCAAGAAAAAGATGACTTCAGCCATGGAGAAGAATTTATCTTTGGAAAAAGAAGCGATTTTGGAAGCAACGATATTGGGAAACACCCTTAAAATGGGAAATGATTTAAAGCAAAGATTAAGCTTGAGCGGTTTGAGCCATGCTATTGCTATTTCTGGAGCCCATATTGTTCTTTTTGCTGGCATTGTTTTTGAACTTCTTCTTTTTCTCGGTCTTTGGAAAAATCAGGCCCTGATTATTTCCACCATTTTCGTCCTTTTTTATGTTTTCTTTGTAGGCATGCCGGCTTCGGCTGTCCGGGCTGGTTTTATGGTGATTCTTGTTTTTTTGGCTCAGGTGGCGGGAAGGAGAATTTCTAGTTTGAGAGCTTTGATTGTTGCCGGATTCTTGATTGTTTTATTCAACCCTTTAGTTCTAAGATATGATTTAGGATTTCAGCTTTCTTTTTTTGCCACCTTGGGAATTATTCTTTTTGGTCCTGTTTTTAATTATTGGCTTAAGCCAGTGGTAAAAAATGATTCTTTGAGAGAGGTTTTGGTAATGACTCTTGCCGCTCAGGTCCTTGTCCTTCCTGTCTTATCCTTGAATTTTGGATATTTTTCCCTGGTTTCTCTTTTTTCTAATATCTTGGTTTTTCCGGTCTTGCCGATTATTATGATTTTAGGTCTGATTTTCCCTCTTTTAAGCCTTGTTTCTTCTTTTCTGGGCTGGTTAGTGGCAATGTTTTGCTCTTTATTTCTCTCCTACCTTATCTTAGTAATTGATTTTTTCGCTTTTCTTCCTTTTGCCAAAGCAGAAATATCTTTATTTTTGTTTTTTCTTCTTTATCTCCCTCTGCTGGTTTTCTTGTTTTTTCAAAAAAAAGAAGGAGAGTTGGAATTTTTTTAAAAATAGGATATAATTTAAAACATGAACAAAAAACCTTGGATTATTTCTGTCAATATGGGTTACGGCCACCAAAGAACAGCAATGGCTTTGAGAGATTTAGCTTTTCAGGGAAAGATTATTAATGCTAATGATTATGAAGGAATGCCTCGGGCCGATAAAAACATCTGGGAAAGCTCGCGCCGTTTTTACGAGTTTGTTTCTAGATTTAAAAAAGTTCCCCTTTTCGGCAGCGTTCTTTTTTCTTTGTTTGATGCTACTCAGCAGATAAAAGATTTTTATCCTAAAAGAGACTTGTCTCGTTCCAATTTTACTCAAAGAGGAACCTATTCTCTTTTCAAAAAAGGATGGGGGGAGCATCTTATCAAAAAATTAGCCAAAGATGGAGACAGACCATTGGTTTCAGCTTTCTACAATCCTGCTTTTATGGCTGAATATTTTAATTATCCAGGAGATATTTATTGTATTGTTTGCGATGCTGATATTTCTAGAGCTTGGGCTCCTTTACATCCTCGGCAAAGCAGGATAAAATATTTTGCTCCGACCCAAAGAGTGGCGGAGAGATTAAAGTTTTACGGAGTTAAAGAAGAGAATATTTTTTTGACTGGCTATCCTTTACCCATGGAAATTGTTGGAAAAAAACTGGAAAAAGTGAAGGAAGATTTAAAGCAAAGGATTATTAACCTTGACCCTTGTTTGACTTACCAGAAGAAGTACGGAGCAATAATTAAAGAAAAGATAGGAGAACTTCCTGCAAAAGCAGACCGGCCGTTGACCATAATGTTTGCTGTGGGCGGAGCTGGAGCGCAGAAAGAAATCGGGGCTCAACTTTTAAAACAATTAAGAGATAATATTTCTAACAGAGAAGTAAAAATTATTTTAGTGGCTGGAATTAAAGAAAAAATTAAGGAGTATTTTGAAAATGAAATTGATAAATTAAAAATCAACCTTTCTTCAGGCATGGTGGAGGTGATTTTTGAAAAAACTTTTGAAAAATATTTTGACAGCTTTAATTCTGCTTTAAGAAGAACTGATATTCTTTGGACCAAGCCGAGTGAGCTTTCTTTTTATTCTGCCCTGGGTCTTCCTATTATTATTGCTCCTACCATCGGCTCGCAAGAAGATTTTAATCGGGCCTGGCTGCTTAATTCCGGTTTTGGAATTGACGAAGAAAAAGTTGAATTCGTTAAAGATTGGTTTTTTGACTGGCTGAGAGACGGCCGGTTGGCAGAAATGGCTATGCAGGGGTTTGTTGAAGGAGAGCAGTTGGGGGCTTTAAAAATTAAGAATATTATTGAAAAATGACGTGGCTATTAGTTGCTATTCTTGGTTATCTTTTTTTTGCCTTGGCTTCTTTGGGAGACAAGATTCTTTTAAAACAAACTCCTAAGCCAAAACTTTACGCTTTTTATGTTGGCTTTTTGAATATTTTAGCTGTTTTTTTGATACCTTTTGTTGGTTTTCATCTGCCCTCTTCTTTTAATGTCTGGTGTTGGATAATCTTAGACAGCATAGTTTATCTTTGGGGTCTTTACGTTCTTTTTAAGGCCTTGGATAAATACGAGGTTTCTCGGATAATGCCCATGATTGGAGCTTTTCAGCCTATTTTTGTTTTTATTCTGACTTGGGTTTTTTGGCCCCTTGGCCAAGCAGCTTTAACGCAGGCTGATTTTGTAGGATTTTTTCTGCTTTTTTTAGGAGGCATAATGATAATCTTGGAAAAGAATTATGAGCTAACCAAAGACAGCTTTTTGCTTTCTTCTTTTGCCTCGCTTTTATTTAGTCTAGATTTCATTTTTTTGAAATTAGTTTTATCAAGTCTGCCCTTTTTTTCTGGTTTTATTTTAGTCAGAGTAATGAGCACAATTTTTGCTCTTTTTCTGCTTTTGGACAAAGAGGTAAGAAAAGATATTTTTAGTCAGCCGAAGCAAAAACAGAAAACAGGCCCTATTTTCATTCTTACTCAGGCAGCCGGAGGGCTGGCCACCATTTTTCAATCCTTGGCCATTGCCTTGGTGCCGGTTGCTTACTTAGCCATAGTTAATGCCTTAAAAGGTCTTCAATATATTTTTCTTTTTCTTTTTACTGTTCTTTTTTCTTATTATCTTCCTTCATATTTAAAAGAAACGTTATCCCGAAAAGCATTGATTCAAAAGTTGTCAGCCATTTTTTTAATCAGCTTGGGCTTGGTGATTCTTGTGCTTTACGGAAGCATCCCGAGTTTGTAAAAGTTCTTTGCTTTTTGTTCGTTTTAGTGTATTATATTTTTTATGAGGAAGATAGTTAAATATATGCTGTGGATATTTCTTTTTATTGTTTTGGTCTTTTTTGCCTATTTTTTCATTGGCAATCCGAAACCAGCTGAAAAAGTAAGCTGGGGGGTTAATTTTTCCTTAAAGCAGACTGATTTTTTGGGTTTAGACGACCGAGAAACCTATTTAGCCATTTTAGATGATTTGAAAGCTCAAAAAGTAAAGATTTCTGTACATTGGGATTTGCTAGAAAAGAAAGATGACAAGTTTGATTTTTCTGAATTGGACTGGCAAATGGCTGAAGCAGAAAAAAGAAATGTTCAGGTATTATTGGCTGTGGGCATGAGAACTCCACGCTGGCCAGAATGCCATATTCCTGATTGGGCCAAAAATATGACCAAAGAAGAACAAGAGGAGAATATTTTGGAAATGATCAGCCAAATAGTGACAAGATACAAAAATTCTCCTTCTTTAGCCGGTTGGCAAGTGGAAAATGAATCTTTCCTTAATTTTGGCGCTTGTCCCTGGTCTGATGCGAATTTTCTTAAAAAAGAAGTAAGCTTTATTAAAGAAATTGACAGCCAGCATCCAGTGATTATTACTGAAAGCGGAGAACTTTCTTTATGGTTGAAATCAGCTACTATCGGAGATATAGTAGGAGTGACTACTTACAGAAAAGTTTGGCAAGACCAGTTCAATTTCTATTTTACCTATCATTTGCCGGCTGTTTTTTATCAGCGCCGGGCAGAAATTGTCCGCAAGGTTTTCAAAAAAGATGTCATTGGGGTAGAGCTGCAGGCCGAGCCCTGGTGTCAGCAGTCAATTATCAACGCTTCTCTTTCCGAACAGATGCTTACTCTTGATTTAAATCAGTTCTATAAAAATGTGGAATTTGCCAAAAAAACAGGAATTGACAATTTCTATTTTTGGGGAGCAGAATGGTGGTATTGGATGAAAGTTAAACAAAATCATCCAGAGTTTTGGGAAGCAGCTAAAACAATAATGAAAGAATAATATGCTGAGTATTATTATACCAACCTTAAATGAAGAAAAGAATCTTTCTTTGCTTTTGTCTTCTCTTAAGGAAGAGGAGGGAGACTGGGAGATTATTGTTGCTGATGCCGGCTCTGTTGATGAAACTTTGAAAGTTGCTAAGGATTTTAATTGTATAATTACTGAAGGAGGCCTGCCAGCCGAAGGTAGGAACAAAGGAGCCTTAAAGGCCCGGGGAGACATTTTTCTCTTTTTGGACGCTGACTTGAAATTATCTCCAAGATTTGTTAAAAATTCATTAGAAGAGTTTAATTCCAGAAATTTGGCTGTTGCTTCTTTTGCCCTTTTGCCCATTAAGAATAATTTTTATCTTAATTCCTTGACCCTGAATCTTTTTTACAACTTTCCCCAAAGAATATTGCAAAGGGTTTTTCCCTTAGGGGCAATGGGCATAATGGTAAAAAGAGATATTTTTGAAAAAGTTAAAGGATTTGATCCAAGTATTAAACTGGCCGAAGATCACTGCTTTGTTCAGGCTGCAGCTAAACTGGGAAAGTTTGGAATAATCCGTTCAGCCCAAATATATATGCCCACAAGGCGGTTTGAAAAAGATGGTTATTGGCAAACAGCTCTTAAGTATTTTTTCTGCGGTTTGCATATGATATTTTTAGGGCCTGTCCGGTCAAATAAATTCAATTATCAATTTGGACATTATAATAAATAAAAAATATTATGAACATTTATCAACTTCCTACAATTGAAACAAAAAAATTAAAAAGTCCGGAAACAAAAAAATCATTTAAGCTAAACAATGAAAGCCTGGTTCTTTTGTTTTTCTTTATTGGCGTGCTTGTCGGCCTTTCTTTTACCTATTATTTTTATAATGACCTGAAGCAGGACATAGCCAGGGCCGGAGTGCCTTTAACTGTTGTTCAGGAAAATAACAATAGCAATAAGCAATATGTCCCTCAGACAACCGAAGAGGAGCGGGTGATAAGGGTAGTTAAAGAAGCTTATCCTTCGGTAGTAAGCATTATTATTACCAAAGATATTCCTAAATATGACTTTTTTGGCTTTTTCCAGGGGAGTGAAAAAGCAAAAATTGGAGCAGGTAGTGGTTTTATTGTTTCTTCTGATGGAATGATTTTGACTAATAAGCACGTAGTGGCAGATGAGAATGCAGAATATACAGTTATTACCAATGATAACAAAAAGTATCCAGCTAAGATTTTGGCTCGTGATCCGGTTCAAGATGTTGCTATTATCAAGATTGAGGGTTCTGGTTTTAAGCCATTGAAATTGGGAAGCGTTGAAAACGTTCAGATTGGCCAGACAGTTATTGCTATCGGCAATGCCTTAGGAGAGCTGCAAAATACTGTTTCAGTCGGCGTGATTTCTGGTTTAAACAGAACAGTAACAGCCAGTGGTCAAGGAATGATTGAGACATTAGAAGACACTATTCAGACCGATGCAGCTATCAATCAGGGCAATTCCGGTGGTCCGCTTTTGAATTTATCAGGAGAAGTAATAGGCATTAATACAGCTGTTGATCTTTCCGGAGAAAATATTGGTTTTGCCATTTCTATTGATAAGGCTATCAAAGGAATTGAGCAGGTAAAAGCAATAGGAAAAATTTCCTATCCTTTTTTGGGGGTAAGGTATGTTTTGGTTGATGATGATTTGGCTAAAGAAGAAAATTTGCCAGTTTCTTATGGCGCCTGGCTGGTTGATGGTAAGTATGCTTCCCAGCCTGCTGTTGCCCCTGGCTCTCCAGCCGAAAAAGCTGGCCTGGTAAAAGGAGATATTATTTTGGAAATAAACGGAGAAAAGATAAGTAAAAGTAATTCCTTGGCTAAAATAATTTCTCGCTATAATCCGAAAGAAACAATCACTCTGAAGATTTTAAGAAATAAACAAGAGATTATTAAAAACGTTGTTTTGGGCGAATGGGAATAAAATGAATTTTGACATTGAAGAAATAAAAGCCAGGCTGGATATTGTTGATGTAATCTCCAGCTATATTAAGTTGGAAAAATCAGGAGTTAACTACCGTGCCAGATGTCCTTTTCATGAAGAAAAAACGCCTTCTTTTTTCGTTTCGCCTTCACGTCAGCTTTGGCATTGTTTCGGCGGGTGCAACGAAGGAGGAGATATCTTTAAATTTGTTATGAAGATAGAAGGAGTAGAATTTGTTGATGCTTTGAAAATGCTGGCTGATAAGGCTGGAGTTCAATTAAAGCAAAATAAAGAATGGAAAAAGATAAAGAGCGAAAGGCAGACCTTGCTGGAAATAAATAATCAGGCCAGCAAATTTTATGAGTTTCAGCTGGAAAAAAGCAAAAAAGGGCAAGAAGCCAAAGATTATTTATTAAAAAGAGGATTAAAAGAAGAAACAATAAAGAAGTGGCGGCTGGGTTATGCGCCTGATGCTTGGCAAAGCTTGTCAGATTTTCTTGTCAGTAAAGGACGCGCTCGTGAAGATTTAATTAAAGCTGGATTAATTGTTAAAAAAGAAGAAGGAAAAACTTTTGATCGTTTTCGGGGGAGGATTATGTTTCCCATTACTGGTTTTAATTCAGAGATAATTGGTTTCACTGGAAGAATTTTTGACAGAAGCGAAAAGGATGAAGCCAAGTATTTAAACACTCCGGCCACTTTGCTTTATGATAAAAGTAGAGCTCTTTATGGAATAGACAAGGCTAGGCTGGAAATCAGAAAAAAAGATTTTTGTGTTCTGGTTGAGGGCAATGTTGATTGTATTATGTCGCATCAGGCTGGAGTTGAAAACTGCATTGCTGTTTCTGGAACAGCTCTAACTCCCCTTCATTTAAATATTATTAAAAGGTATTCTAACAATTTGGTTTTGGCTTTTGATATGGATTCAGCTGGCAGAAAGGCGACAGAAAGAGCTATTGATTTGGCTGAAAAAGTTGGATTTGAAATAAAGGTGATTTCTCAGGCGCAAGATAAAGACCCGGCTGATATTGTCTTAAAAGAAGGAGAAGAAAAGTGGAGGCAAATGGTTAAAGAAGCGAAACCTGTTGCTGAGTTTTTCTTTAATTTAGCGGTTGGAGGGAAGAATCTTGATTTTGTTGAAGATAAAAAAAAGACCTTAAAGGAGTTTTTGCCGAAAATAAAGAAGATGGAAAACAAGGTTGAGCAATCTTTTTGGGTGGAAAAGCTGGCCTCTGTTTTGAAAAGCAAAGAAGAAGATATTTGGGCAGAGCTTAATAAATTAAAGATTCAAAAAGATGAAATTAGAGAAGAAGAAGTTTTGACTGGAAAAAAAACAAGGCGAGAAATGCTGGAAGAAAAAGTTTTAGCTCTGATTTTGAAAGACAGAAAGCGGATAGTTTTGATTAGCGACTTTTCTTTATTCTCTTCTCCGGGTAAAGATGTTTTGGAGCAAATAAAGAAAAAGGAAAATATTTCTTTTGAAGAGCTTAAAAAATCATTAAGGGAAGCTGAGAGTTTTTTAAATTATTTGTTTCTTTTGTCTGAATCTTTAGCCGAGCCAGAAGAAGAGGAAGAGTTAAAGAAATGTCTTGTTGAGCTGGAGGCCCTTATAAAGAAAGAGAAGCAGAGGGAACTTCAGTCGCAAATAAAGGATTTTGAAAAAAGAGGAGAGTTTGATAAAGTAAAAATGCTTTTAGAAGAGTTTAAAAGTTTAATTAAAAAAGATAATTATGAAGAAAAAGAAGAAAAGTAGCGTTGGGTCTAAGAAAAAGATTTTGAAGAAGAAAATTAAACCCAGGAAAAAGGTGGCGGCAAAGAAAAAGCCTCAGAGAAAGAAAAAAGTAGTTTCTGTTGTGTCTGAAGAAAAAATGGAAGAGTTGATAAAGAAAACAAAAAGCAGGGGGTTTGTCACTTTTTCCGAGATTCTTTCGTTTTTTCCCAACATTGAGGGCAATATCGCTGAGGTAGAAAATATGTTTTCTCGTTTTGAAAAAGAAGGCATTGAGTTAAAAGATTCAAGAGGATATTTGGATTTCGATGAAAAAACTCCTAAAAAGAAAAAGAGCTTTGCTCCAGGAAGGATTGATTCGGTTCAGTCTTACCTAAAAGAGATTGGAAAGATTCCTCCAATTACAGCCAGAGAAGAAAAAGAGTTGTCTAAGAAAATAGAGAAAGGAGATGAGGAGGCAAAGAGAAAGTTGGCTGAGGCTAATTTGCGCCTGGTTGTTTCTATTGCCAAAAAATATATAGGCCGTTCTCCTAATCTTACCTTATTGGACCTGATTCAAGAGGGCAACCTTGGATTGTTCCGAGCAGTAGAAAAGTTTGATTGGAGGAAGGGTTACAAGTTTTCTACTTATGCCACCTGGTGGATAAGGCAGACCATTACCAGAGCTTTGGCTGACCAGGCTAGAACTATTAGAATTCCTGTTCACATGATTGAAACTTTAAGCAGATATACGCAGGCAAAGAGAAGATTGCTGCAGGATTTGGATAGAGAGCCATTAGACGAGGAAATTGCTGCTGAGATGGGCTTGGAGGTTTCTAAGGTAAGGCATCTGGAAAAGATTGCTCAAAAAGCAGTTTCTTTGGAGACGCCAGTGGGAGAAGATGAGAAAGATAGCGTTCTGGGAGAGTTTATTAAAGACGAGAAGATAGAGTCTCCGGCTGTTCAGGCTGGCCGACAGCTTTTAAGAGAGCATTTTGAAGAAATCTTTAATGATTTAACGGAAAGAGAAAGAAAGATATTGTCAATGAGGTTTGGTTTGGAAGATGGGGTATTACATACATTGGAAGAAGTGGGGCAGGAATTTGATGTGACAAGGGAAAGAATTAGGCAGATTGAGGCTAAGGCAATTGAAAAGATAAGACAACATAAAGATATTAAGAAATTGATTGGTTATTGATTTTCGGTTGCAAAAACAAAAAAAATGGCTATAATATCCAAAAGCTTGTTATTCCGGCGTGGCGCAATGGTAGCGCGGATGCCTGTTAAGCATTAGGTTGTAGGTTCGAATCCTACCGCCGGAGCCAAATTGTATGTTCGGCGTTTGTTGCCTCGGCGCAAAGCGCCTCGGCACGCGCCCTGCGGGCGCTAAGACCTGATTTTAAAAGGATTTGCCACGCTCCGCGTGGCTCAAAAACCAATTCCCGTTCCCGCAAAATTCGGTTCGAGCCAATCTTTTTTAGAAAATCTTTTTTGTCAAAAAG